>NZ_JBECOT010000009.1:0-115685 GCF_040104395.1 Pseudoalteromonas sp. BZA4 | reverse complement strand
TTAACGAGGGCTTGATTATAGTGAGACCAGTTTGTGATTTTGCTCATTGTTGTTGCACGGGCTAGTAGGATATAGATGATCTGATCACAGGCTGGCAAGATAGTTCAAACTTTTAGGAAACAACGCCCGTGCGATGTTAAAGCAACTTCAAGTTCTTTAACTTCTATGCGATGTGAATTCATATCAGTTACAAAAAATTCGTATAGGTAACTACGTGATACAAACAGCAAGATTGCCACAAGATAGAATAACCCTGTGTAATAAAATAACTCCGTGTGGGTAAAACTCCGAAACGACTTAAACATTTTTACTATTATTTTTGTTTGTTTTTTATACTAAAACATATTTATGAGTATATCTCAACAAACTAGCTAAAAATCATTGCATTACAGATAATAAAAAAGCGCGAAACTAGTTAGCATCGCGCTTCTTATCTCAAACTTAAGCTGACGGCTGACGGCTGACGGCTGACGGCTTAAAGCTCCGCTTTATTATTCATCAATCGAGCGAAGTAGGGCATTAATACCTACTTTTTCGCGAGTTTGCTGGTCAACTTTTTTCACGATGATGGCAGCATATAGGCTGTGCGAACCGTCTTTTGACGGAAGTGAACCTGGAACAACAACTGCACCAGCTGGTACTCGGCCGTAATGGATTTCGCCAGTTTCACGGTCATAGATACGTGTGCTTTGGCTGATGTAAACACCCATCGAGATAACGGCGCCTTCTTCAACTACAACGCCTTCAACAATCTCAGAACGTGCGCCAATGAAGCAGTTGTCTTCGATAATAGTTGGGTTAGCTTGTAGTGGCTCAAGCACACCACCAATGCCTACACCGCCCGACAAGTGAACATTTTTACCAATTTGTGCACATGAGCCAACCGTTGCCCATGTATCAACCATGGTACCTTCATCAACGTAGGCGCCAATGTTGACATAAGATGGCATTAACACCACGTTTTTACCTACGAAGCTGCCTTTACGTGCCACAGCATTAGGCACAACACGCATGCCGCCTTGTTGGAATTGCTCTGGTGTATAGTCGCTAAATTTAAGTGGTACTTTGTCGTAAAACTGATTAACACCATCGCTCATTGGTTGGTTATCACGAATACGGAAAGACAGTAGCACCGCTTTTTTTAACCATTGATGTACAACCCACTCACCACTGATTTTTTCAGCAACACGTGCAGCGCCGCTATCAAGTAATTCAAGCGCGTCGATAATAGCTTGTTTTACTTCACTTGATACCGTGCTTGGGCTGATGCTATCGCGGTTGTCCCAGGCGTTTTCGATCATGGTTTTTAAATCTGACATAAGATCCTCTTATTCGGTTTCTGCGTTGAGTTTTTTACGCAATGCTTGATGAATTTTAGCCTGTTCTTCGTCTGTTAATGCTTGGTATTCGTTATTTGATACCACGAAGAAATCTTCTGCTCGTTCACCAACTGTGGTGATCCGTGCGGCATGAATATGTAATAAGTGCGCTTGAAATACTTCCGCAATTTTTGTTAATAGACCCGGAATATCCACCGCTTGAATTTCAATTAAGCTGCGGTCTTTACGGGCATGCGGTCTAAGCACAATTTTTGGTTTGATATTAAAGTCTTTGAAGCGCTGAGAGCGATTCTTTTTAAGGCGAATTTTCTTTTTCGGGTCGCTAATTGCAAGATCTAAAGCACGTTTAATGCCTTGCGAACGGTTACTCGCAATCGGGTCACCATTGACTTCTAAAATAACAAAGCTAAATAGCACGTAGCCATCTTTTGTGGTCAGTACCTGCGCATGTTGAATCTGTGCTTTTTTCGAACCAATCACACTAACTAAACGTGAGAATAAACTGCCCGAGTAAGGGCTATAAGCAAATACTTGTGTACCACCATGCATTGCGGTGTTAGACACGGCAACGCTAGGCTGGCTTAAATCGTCACAGCTTAGTAAGTGCTCTGTGTGCCACGAAATCTGTTGCTCGCTAAAAGCAGTAAAATAATTGGCTTTAAAGCGACTCCAAATTAAGTCGATTTGATCTTCGTTACAACCGTGGTTAAGTAAGCGCTGTTTGGCTTGCTGTTTTTTATCACGTATTTGGTCACGTTGGTCCATTGGGTTTTCAAGCCCTAAACGAAGCGCGCGCTGGGTGTGTAAATACAGCTCACGTAGTAGGGTATTTTTCCAATCGTTCCACAGGTTATCGTTAGTTGCGCGAATATCGGCCAAGGTTAAGCAGTACAAGTAATCAAGCTGGCGCTCGTTTTTCACTTTACTTGCAAAGTCTTTAATTACATCTGGGTCATTAATATCTTTGCGCTGCGCTGTAACCGACATAAGTAAGTGATTAGCCACTAACCACGAAATCAGCTTGCCATCTGAGGCTGGGAAGCGGTGTAGCTTAGCAAACGCGATTGCATCAACTGAGCCAAGCTCAGAGTGATCGCCACCACGGCCTTTAGCAATATCGTGGAAAATACCGGCTAAATAAAGTAACTCAGGCTTGTCCATACGAGTGACAATTTCACTACATAACGGAAATTCGCTGACTTTTGATTTATCAAAGTACTTATAAATATTGTTGATGAGTTTATGGGTATGTTCATCCACGGTGTAGGCATGGAATAAATCAAACTGCATTTGCCCAAAAATATTACGCCACTGTGGTAAGTAGGCAGCAATAATGCCGTGCTTGTGCATCAGCGTAAATGCGCGGCCCATACCGTTAGGGTGTTTGATTAAACGCAAAAATGCTTCGCGACAGGCGGCGTAGTCTTGTAAATCACCCAATAAACGACGTCGAACTTGGCGCATTGTACGTATGGTACTTGGGTAAATATGGGTGATCTCTGGGTTATCAGCAATATGCTCGAACAACACAAATAGCTGATCACGGCGGAAGAACACCGATGGATTCTTAACACGAATTTGATGGCCAATGCGCTCAAAGTTACGGTCAAGCTCAATCACAGGTAACTCACCGGCACCCGGTAAAATGCTTTGCTCAAAGTATGAAAGCAGCATTTGGTTAAGCTCACGTACGCGGCTCATGATCCTAAATAAGCGTTTCATCATGCGTTCGACTGAGGCTTTACCGTCACTACCAAAACCAAGAATTTCAGCGGCATGAGGTTGATGATCGAACAATAAGCGGTTTTCAGAGCGACCCGCAGCGATGTGCAGCGCAAAACGAATGTTCCAGAGGTTTTCTAAACACTCAGACAGCTCTTGGTATTCTTCGTGAGTAAGATAGCCGTGATTTATGAGTTCTTGTAATGTTTCGGCTCTAAAGTGCTTTTTAGCAACCCAAATAATGGTCTGTAAGTCGCGCAGGCCACCCGGGTTTTCTTTGATATTCGGCTCAAGGTTATAAGCCGTACCATGGCATTTTTTATGGCGTAAACTTTGTTCTTGTACTTTTGCCAAAAAGAATTCGTCTGAGCGCCAAATAGGCGTATCTATTAAATGATTTTTTAATTTTTCGAATTCGATATGGTTACCGAAAATTAATCGGCTTTCGAGTAAGCTGGTGGCAAATGTCACATCTTCGCGTTTTTGTTCTAATGCTTGTTCTATAGTGCGAACGCTGTGACCAATTTCTAAATTTAGATCCCAAAGCATGGTAACGAACTGGCCAATTTTTTCGCACACGGCTTCACTTGGCTGCTCGCTTACTAGCAACATAAAGTCGATATCGGAATAGGGGTGTAGTTCGCCACGACCATAACCACCCACAGCAATTAGGGCTAAGTCACTTTCGTGAGCAAGGTCGTAATCGTGAAACAGTTTAATTAATAAGCGGTCGATAAACTCAGCGCGGGCATTAATTAAGTTGCTAACGGGTTGTTTTGAGAATTCGTTCTGTAGCCATTTATAAAAATAACTAGAACAGTCGCGATAATCGCTAAGTTGCTCAGCTTGGCTGAGCAACTTTTTTACTTTATTGGGTAATGCCACTGGGGCTGGCTCCTAGTGTTCGATGATCCTGTCAATAGTATCATCTGATCGGAGCGTTAAAATTTCAACACCATTTTCAGTCACTAACAGTGTATGTTCCCACTGTGCAGACAATGAACGGTCTTTAGTTACGACAGTCCAGTTGTCTTTAAGTAGTTTACATTGGCGTTTACCAGCATTAACCATAGGCTCGATTGTTAAGCACATACCTGCTTTTAATACTTCGCCAGTACCTGCTTTACCATAGTGCATTACTTGTGGCTCTTCGTGGAACTCAGCACCAATGCCGTGACCACAATATTCACGAACGATTGAATAGCTAAAGCTTTCTGCGTATTTTTGAATTGCAGCACCAATATCACCCAAGCGTACGCCTGGTTTTACCATTTTAATTGCAAGGTATAGGCTTTCTTGTGTGATATCAGCAAGACGCTTGCCTTGAATGTTAGGTGTACCAACGTGGAACATCTTAGATGTATCACCGTGATAGCCATTTTTGATCACAGTCACGTCGATATTTACGCTATCGCCTTCTTTAAGTGGTTTGTCATTTGGAATACCGTGACAAATTACATGGTTCACTGAGGTGCAAATTGATTTTGGGAAACCGTGATAATTAAGCGGTGCTGGAATAGCATCTTGAACATTAACAATATAATCATGACAAATTGTATTTAGTTCATCTGTGGTTACACCTGGCACCACATGCGGTTCTATCATTTCTAGTACCTCGGCGGCTAAGCGCCCGGCAACACGCATTTTTTCGATTTCTTCAGGGGTCTTGATCACAGCACTCATTGAGGCTCCAAAGTTGTTTTTCAGGTCAGTTTTTAGTGCACAAATTTTGCACTAGACGTTGAGTTTTCAATTTTAATATGGTATAAAGCGCGCCGTCTTTTTACAAATAAATTCTTAACTGATTTTTTGTATTTAAGACAAACACAATTTTATTTTAACACACACACGTATCGTCACATACACTTGGGTGCACTTAAGTTACAAATTAACTACGGTGTTGGTGCTATGGGATATGTGGAGGCCTAACCCTAAATTATAGAGGATTATACAAATGGCAAACGTTTCAATGCGCGATATGCTTCAAGCTGGTGTTCACTTTGGTCACCAGGCACGTTACTGGAACCCTAAGATGAAGCCTTTCATCTTCGGCGCTCGTAACCGTGTTCATATCATCAACCTAGAGCAAACTGTACCAATGTTCAACGAAGCACTTAAGTTCTTATCGAACGCAGCTTCTAACAAAGGTAAAGTACTTTTCGTTGGTACTAAGCGCGCAGCAAGCGAAGCAGTTAAAGAAGCAGCGATCCAAAGCGAGCAGTTCTACGTAAACCACCGTTGGTTAGGTGGTATGTTGACTAACTGGAAAACAGTTCGTCAATCAATCAAGCGTCTTAAAGACCTTGAAGCGCAAAGCCAAGACGGTACTTTCGAGAAATTAACTAAGAAAGAAGCGTTAATGCTTACTCGTGAAATGGAAAAGCTTGAAAAGAGCCTTGGTGGTATCAAAGACATGGGCGGTCTTCCAGACGCGCTTTTCGTTATCGATGCAGACCACGAGCACATCGCTATCCGTGAAGCTAACAACCTAGGTATTCCAGTTGTTGCTATCGTTGATACTAACTCTAACCCAGACGGTGTTGATTACATCGTACCTGGTAACGACGATGCGATCCGTGCTATCCAACTTTACACAGGCGCTGTATCAGCTGCGATCACTGAAGGTCGTGAGAACAACATCGTTGCTCAAGCTGAGAAAGACGACTTCGTAGAAGCTGAATAATTAGCTGTCATCAAGTCTTCATCTAATTAAGGTGAAGACTTGTTATTCTTGTTAAGCGGCCTATACCGCTTCCCTATAACAGAATTCAATTGAGGATATTCTAATGGCTGTAACTGCTGCCCTAGTTAAAGAATTACGCGAGCGTACTGGCGCTGGCATGATGGATTGTAAAAAAGCGTTAACTGAAACTAACGGTGACATCGAGTTAGCGATCGAAAACATGCGTAAGAGCGGTGCTGCAAAGGCTGCTAAAAAAGCAGGTAACATCGCTGCTGAAGGTACAATCTTAATCAAAGAAGGTAACGGTTTCGCTGCACTTCTTGAAGTTAACTGTCAAACTGACTTCGTTGCTAAAGACGCTAACTTCCTTGGTTTCGCTAACCAAGTTCTTGACGCTGCTGCAGAATCTAAAGCAGACATCGAAGCACTTAAAGCACAATTCGAAGAAACTCGTGTTGCTCTAGTTGCTAAAATCGGTGAAAACATCAACGTTCGTCGCGTTGAGTACATCGACGGTGACAAGCTTTCTTCTTACCGCCACGGCGACCGTATCGGTGTTGTTGTAGTTGGTGAAGCTGACGAAGAAACACTTAAGCAAGTTGCTATGCACGTAGCTGCGTCTAAGCCTGAGTTCGTAAACCCAGAAGACGTACCAGCTGACGTTGTTGAAAAAGAAAAAGCAGTTCAAATCGATATCGCGATGAACGAAGGCAAGCCTGCTGAAATCGCTGAGAAAATGGTTATCGGTCGTATGAAGAAATTCACTGGTGAGATCTCTCTTACTGGTCAAGCTTTCATCATGGAACCTAAAAAATCAGTTGGCGAAATTCTTAAAGAGAAAGGCGCAACTGTTTCTAACTTCATCCGTTTAGAAGTTGGTGAAGGTATCGAGCGTAAAGAAGAAGACTTCGCTGCTGAAGTAGCTGCTCAAATCGCTGCTGCAAAAGGCGAGTAATTTTCTAACTTAGTGACGTAGGGCAATAAGATGAAATTAATCTGCTATTAGCTTTTGCGTCACTGATGAAAATTCTTTAAAATAACCGCGTTTTATGTGTAACCATAGCGCGGTTATTTTTTATCTCATTACTAAGGCTGGCCCAAATATTATGACTATCAATCGTAAACCTATTTTTAGACGTGTTCTTCTTAAACTTAGCGGTGAAGCATTAATGGGAGACGAAGGCTTCGGCATCGACCCAAAAGTACTTGACCGTATGGCTCAAGAAATTAAAGAACTTGTAGAGCTCGACGTAGAAGTAGGTTTAGTTATCGGTGGCGGTAACTTCTTGCGTGGTGGTTCATTAGCAGAAGCGGGTATGAACCGCGTAGTTGGCGACCACATGGGTATGCTTGCGACTGTAATGAATGGTTTAGCAATGCGTGATGCACTGCACCGTGCATTTGTAAATTGTCGTTTAATGTCTGCAATCCCACTGAACGGTGTGTGTGATGCTTACAACTGGGCAGAAGCTATCAGCCTATTAAAATCTGGCCGCGTTGTAATTTTCTCAGCGGGTACAGGTAACCCATTCTTCACGACTGACTCAGCAGCGTGTTTACGTGGTATTGAAATTGAAGCAGATACTGTAATCAAAGCGACTAAAGTGGATGGTGTTTACTCTGATGACCCAGTGAAAAACCCAGACGCTACACTATATCGCCACTTAAGCTACAATGAAATCATTGATAAAGAGCTTAAGGTTATGGATTTAGCAGCATTTACGCTGGCGCGTGACCACAACATGCCATTAAGCGTATTTAACATGAATAAATCAGGCGCGCTTAAGCGTGTTATTATGGGCGAAGATGAAGGAACGCTTATCTCTTCACAAGCCTCAGATGAAACTAGCAAATAGATTAGGATTGAACCGTGATTAACGATATCAAAAAAGATGCGTCAGAACGTATGCAAAAAAGTGTTGCGGCACTAGGCAGTCAATTATCTAAAATTCGCACAGGCCGTGCGCACCCAGCATTACTTGACGGTATTCAAGTGTCTTACTACGGTGCTGACACGCCATTAAACCAAGTTGCTAACGTAACAATTGAAGACTCTCGTACACTTGCAATTAGCGTGTTCGATAAGTCACTAGCGCAAGCAGTAGAAAAAGCGATCATGGCTTCAGATTTAGGTTTAAACCCAATGTCTGCAGGTACTGTTATTCGTGTTCCACTTCCTCCACTTACAGAAGAGCGTCGTAAAGACCTTATCAAAATCGTACGTGGCGAAGTTGAAAGCGGTCGTGTTGCGGTACGTAACATCCGTCGTGATGCAAATGGCGACATTAAGAGCTTATTGAAAGAAAAAGATATTTCTGAAGATGAAGCACGTCAAGCAGAAGACGAGATCCAAAAGCTTACTGATAAGTTCATCAAAGAGATGGACGCACAACTAGCTGCAAAAGAAGCTGAGTTAATGGAAATCTAATCGCTGCTGTTTATCTTTCAGACACTGATTCTGTAAGTAAACAGGCGTAACTAAATTTATTAGTTTTGAAACGCCGTCTAGGGTATACTAGACGGCGTTTTTTTATGGAATACTCGATATTTATGGTTCTTAACGCTGATAAAATTTCCCAGCAAAGTTTGCCTAAGCATGTCGCTATAATCATGGATGGCAACGGACGTTGGGCACAAGCGAAAAATCGCCCACGTGTTTATGGGCACAAAAAAGGCGTTGATGCGGTTCGTCAATCAGTGCAATTTTGTACTCGCTTAGGTATACAGTCGTTAACACTATTCGCATTTAGTAGCGAAAATTGGCGACGTCCAGAGGACGAAGTAAATACGCTTATGGAGCTATTTTTATTCGTACTGGGCAAAGAAGTTAAAAAACTTCATAAAAATAATGTAAAGCTAAACATAATTGGTGATTTATCACGCTTTTCAGAAGGCCTGCGCAATAAAGTTGATGCAGCCCATGAATTAACTCGTAATAATACGGGTCTACAGTTAAACGTGGCAGCTAATTATGGTGGACGTTGGGATATTACTAACGCCGCAACAACGCTTGCGAAAAAAGTCGCAGCCGGTGAAATGGCCGCAGAAGATATTACTGAAGAGCTAATGGCTGAACAAATGAGTATGGCCGACCAAGGTGAGCTTGATTTAATGATCCGCACCGGTGGAGATTTACGCATCAGTAATTTCCTTTTATGGCAAGCGGCTTATGCTGAGCTTTACTTTACCGATACGCTTTGGCCAGACTTCAATGAAGCTGCATTTGCTGACGCTATCGCATGTTACGTTGCCAGAGAGCGACGATTTGGTTGTACAGGCGAACAAATAAAACAATTACTCGCCGAGACCTAATTACTAGTTGAAGGTACACACATTGCTAAAACAACGAATTTTAACCTCGCTCGTGTTGGCACCACTTGCACTTATTTTGGTTTTTTATACCCCATTAACACTATTTAGTTATATCGCCGCTGGTATTGTTTTACTCGGTGCATGGGAATGGTCTGCATTTATGGGCCTATGCGATAAAGTTAAACGATTTGGATTTGTTGCAGCAACGGCTGCATTTTTGGCATTACTTAACTGGCATTGGCCAATTGAATCACTTTGGCAAAATGGTCAATTAGTGGGTGATGCAAACTACCTATTTACCTTATCATTTGCATGGTGGATTGTGGCAACTTACTTAGTTTGGCGCTACCCAGCTATGGCAAAGGCTTGGAATGAAGGCATTGTAATGCGTGCTATTGCAGGCTTTTTAACGCTAGTGCCACTTTGGCTTGCACTAAATACACTACGTAGCGCAGGGTATGGCGAATCTACTCACTTTGGTTCAATGTTAATTTTAGTTGTACTTGGTATTGTGTGGAGCGCAGATATTGGTGCTTACTTTACTGGTAAAAACTTAGGTAAACGTAAACTAATGCCAAAGGTAAGTCCTAATAAAACGATTGAAGGTTTATTAGGTGGTGTAGTGGCTTCGGTTGTTTTTGTTTTAGCATTTTGCCACTTCACTAATGTTGATATGAGTGTTTGGCCAATCTATGCCGTGATGACTGCATTTATCGCGTTATTCTCAGCCGTGGGCGATTTACTTGAAAGTATGTTCAAACGTGAAGTTGGCTTGAAAGACAGCGGTTCATGTTTACCTGGTCACGGTGGTATTTTAGACCGTATTGATAGCTTAACTGCAGCTGCGCCAATTTTTGTACTTTGCTACGCATGGACACTGAGTTTATGAGCAAAGTAGAGCAACTTGTCGTACTGGGCGCAACTGGTTCAATCGGTTTAAGCACCCTAGATGTTGTTTCTAGAAACCCGGAGCGTTTTGCGGTTTTTGCTTTAGCGGCGGGTAAAAATGCCGAGCAAATGGCTGAGTTGTGTATCGCACATCAGCCTAAGTTTGCTGTTATGGCTGATCAACAAGCCGCTAGCGCGCTTTCGAATTTACTTGCAAATAGCTCGTGTAACACACAAGTTCTAGCGGGTGTTGATGCGATGTGTGAGCTTGCTGCACATACAGATGTTGATGCAGTGATGTCGGCGATAGTAGGTGCAGCAGGTCTGTTACCGACTTTAAGTGCAGTTGAAGCTGGCAAAAAAGTGTTGCTAGCAAATAAAGAATCCTTGGTTATGTCGGGTCAGTTGTTTATTGATAAAGTAAAACAACATGGCGCCACTTTACTGCCTATCGACAGCGAACATAATGCGATTTTCCAATGTATGCCAGCATCATTACAAAGTGCATCTGGCCTACTAGCTGATAATGGTGTAAGCAAGATCTTGCTTACAGGTTCTGGCGGTCCTTTCTTAAAGCGTGATTTAGCGACATTGCCATCAGTGACTGTTGCAGAAGCAGTGGCACATCCAAACTGGTCAATGGGACAAAAGATTTCTGTTGATTCAGCAACAATGATGAACAAAGGCCTAGAGTTTATAGAAGCCAAGTGGCTGTTTAACTGCTGTGCCAGTGATATTGAAGTGGTGATCCACCCACAAAGTATTATTCACTCTATGGTGCAATATCAAGATGGCTCAGTGCTTGCGCAAATGGGTAATCCAGATATGCGCACACCAATTGCTCATGCTTTAGCTTTTCCTGAGCGTGTCGATGCGGGTGTAAAACCGCTCGATTTTTCACAAATGGCAGACTTTACCTTCACTAAGCCAGACTATGCTCGTTACCCTAATTTAAAACTTGCCATTGATGCGTGTGAAATGGGGCAAGGTGCAACCACCACAGTAAATGCGGCGAATGAAATAGCGGTTGCAGCATTTTTAAATGGTCAAATCGGCTTTACAGATATTTATCGAATTAACGCTGAAACGCTCAATGCAACGCAAAACATCAACGTGCAGACCCTCGATGAGATTTTAGCTTGCGACCAAGCTGCACGTGTAAAAGCGACTGAGTTTGTAAAAAGAGGCATCAATTAGCATGTTTGATTTTTTCTGGAATCTTGGCTCATTTATTCTTGCTTTGGGTATTTTAGTGACTGTGCATGAATATGGTCATTTCTGGGTTGCGCGAAAAGCGGGCGTGAAAGTGCTGCGTTTTTCAATTGGCTTTGGTAAGCCGTTGATCAAGTGGTACGACAAACAGCAAACCGAATATGTGATTGCAGCAATCCCACTAGGTGGTTATGTCAAAATGCTTGACGAGCGTGTTGACGAAGTGCCGCCAGAGCAGCGCCATTTATCATTTAATGCTAAATCAGTAAAAGCACGCATTGCGATTGTGGCTGCAGGCCCGATGGCAAACTTTTTATTTGCCATTTTTGCCCTTGCTGTAATGTATATGGTCGGTGTTCAGTCATTAAAACCTGTGGTGGGTGAGGTGACTCAAGGCAGCCGTGCCGCAGCTGCTAATATTGAGCCAAACCAGCAAATTATTAAAATTGGTGAAGACGATATCAATACTTGGCAAGATGCCACATTCTCACTTATGAGCCGCTTAGGTGAGCAAAGTGTTGTGGTAACGCTTCGTGATCAGAATTATCAAAAGCATGTGCGTACTCTTAACTTAGATGGTTGGAAACTAGATCAACAAGACGTTCCGCCATTAACCTCGATAGGTATTGTACCGTTTCGCCCGAAAGCACTTCTAGAAGTGGCTATGATCAGTAAAGGCTCTGCGGCAGAGGCTGCAGGTTTACAGGTTAACGACAAAATTCTTGCTGTAAATGGTGAAAATATCAGCAGTTGGACCGAGTTAGTTTCATTAATTCAGCAATCACCTAACAAATCCTTACAATTTAGTGTACAAAGGCAAGATAGTATAAAAGAGCTGTCAGTGACGCCACAAAACAGAACCAATGATGCGGGCGTTGCTCAGGGCTTTTTAGGTGTGTCTCCGGTGGTTGAGCCATGGCCAGAAAACTATATTGAAACTAGACATTATGGCCCTGTCGATAGTATTGTGCTGGGCATACAAGAAACATGGCGTTTAATTACCCTTAGTTTTGACATGATTGGTAATTTAATTACCGGTCAGGTGTCGGTTAAAAATTTAAGTGGCCCGGTGGGCATTGCAGTTGGCGCGGGAACTAGCGTAAGCTATGGCTTGGTTGCATTTTTAAGCTTTTTAGCATTGATTAGTGTAAACCTTGGCGTATTTAACTTATTACCGCTGCCAGTGCTAGATGGTGGGCACTTAATGTATTACATAATTGAACTTTTTCGCAAAAAGCCGGTCTCTGAAAAGACGCAAGAATTTGGTTTTAAAGTGGGGGCCTTGCTGCTTCTGTTTTTAACATGTTTCGCTTTGTTCAATGATGTATCGCGTTTATAACAAGTAAGCGAAAAATTCCAATTTGAACACGATTGTAAAACACCGCAAAAGTTAAATTTATAAGGTGTTGAGCGGTAATACAGTTGTAAAGGATAAAGATAACAAAATGGCTATAAAAAAACATTTGGCAGTTTCAAGTTTATTAGGTGCTAGCTTTGCAGCCCTAGGCCAAAACTCCTTTATTGTAGATGATTTAAAAGTTGAAGGTTTACAGCGTGTTGCACTGGGTGCAGCGTTAACGCATATCCCTATCAACGTGGGCGATAATATTGATGAGTACACAATTTCTAGAACCATAAAGGCTCTCTATCGTTCAGGTCACTTTGACAATATTAAAGCATTACGTGATGGCAACAGTGTTATTTTCCGAGTGACTGAGCGCCCAACGATCAGCATGATCGAATTTGATGGCAATAAAGACATCAAAGATGAGCAACTTAATGAGTCGCTAGATCAGCAAGATATCCGTACTGGTGAGCCGCTTGATAAAACAGTCCTCGATAACATAGAAAAAGGCCTGATTGAGTTCTTCCACAGTATTGGTAAGTACAATGCTAAAGTTGAAGTGAGTATATCTAAGTTACCGCGTAACCGTGTAAAACTTTTATTCACATTTGATGAAGGTGATGCAGCATCAATTCGTCAAATCAACTTAGTTGGTAATGAGCTTTTTTCAGATGAAGAGCTACTTAAATTAGCCGAGTCTCAGCAAGATTTGCCTTGGTGGCAGTTCATGTCAAGCGACCGTTATCAAAAGCAAACCATCGAAGGCGATTTAGAGAAAATTCGCAGTTACTACCTAGACCGGGGTTATCTGCGTTTTAATATCGACTCGACACAAGTGTCAGTAAGTCCTGAGCGTGATTCTGTTTATGTAACAGCGAATATCACCGAAGGTGTCAAGTACAAAGTAAAAGGCTTTGACTTTATTGGTGATTTGTTAGGCCGTGAAGAACTTATCAAGAGTGTTATTCCGCTAAAAACTGGCGAGCTTTATAATGGCTCTGTGGTGACATCATCTGAAGAGTTTATTAAAAGCTATTTAGCGCGTTTCGGTTATGCCAATGCTGAAGTACGTACCATCCCTGAGATTGATGATGAAAACAAAGAAGTTCAATTAACGCTTTCTGTTAACCCGGGCAAGCGTGTTTATGTTCGTCGTATCATTGTAGGTGGTAACCAAAATACCGCTGATGAAGTGGTTCGTCGTGAAATGACACAGCTTGAAGGTGCATGGTTATCAAACCAAAGCCTTGAGCGTTCTAAATTGCAAATCCAGCGTTTACCATACATGGAAAGCGTTGATTTTAATGTCGTGCCGGTACCAGGTGTAGATGACCAAGTTGATGTAGATTTTACTGTTAAAGAACAATCTGCAGGTAGCTTTAACGCAGGTCTTGCCTATGGTTCGTACTTGGGTCTGCAATTTAACATTGGTGTTAGTGAGTCAAACTTCTTAGGTACCGGTAACCAAATTGGTTTTAACATCAATACCTCACGTGGTTCTGAGCGAGTTAGTGTGTCTTATACTGACCCTTATTTTACGCCAGATGGTGTATCGCAAGGTAGTAGTATCTTCTACAGTAACTATGATGCGAGTAAATTCAGCTTAATCGACTATAAATCGAAGAGTTATGGTCTTGGTACTAACATCGGCTTCCCAATCGATGCGGTTAACCGTATTAACTTTGGTGTTCGTTGGGTGCAAGAAGAGCTATCTGATATTGCAGAATACGAGCAAACACGTGTTATTCGTGAAACATTCTTAGACCCTGAGAATCCAGACGCAGGCTTTGACTTTACTAAGTACGAGCTAAGTGCAGGTTGGTCACGTGTAACTGTTAACCGTGGTTTATTCCCAACAGCAGGTTCGCGCCAATCTCTTAACTTAACAGCGACAACACCAAACTCTGATTTACAGTACTTTAAGTTAAATTATGACTCGCGTTTCTACTGGCCAATTAGTAATGACCATCGCTGGGTATTCTCAACGCGTGCGGCACTTGGTTATGGTAATGGTTATGGTACAACCAATGGTTATGACCAAACACTGCCGTTCCAAGAATTCTTCAGAATTACCGAGATGGAACTTCGTGGCTTCGATCGAAATACGATCTTACCACGCGCTGTATCACGTGTTCCGCAAACGATACCTGGTACACCATTACCTGATGGTACTACAACGGGTAGCATTGGTGGTGCATCAGAGTTTGACCAGCTTTATACAGCAGGCCGAATTGGTGGTAACGCCAAAGCGGTAGCAGGGATGGAGCTAATCGTTCCAACACCTTTCTTAGATGAAGAAAACACCAGCTCTGTACGCACTAGTTTCTTCGTAGATGCTGCAAACGTATGGGATACAGAGTTTAATATTGACCGTTATCAAAACCTTTCAACAGACCAACGCGCAAAATTGGATGATTACTCAGATCCAATGCGCTTTAGGGTTTCAACCGGTCTTTCTTTACAATGGATCTCTCCGATGGGTCCGATGCTGATCAGTTTTGCGTATCCATTGCAAAAAGAAGAAGATGACGATACGAAGACCATCAGCTTTAACATTAGTAATACATTCTAAAGGAGTTTTTTCGTGAATAAATCAATTAAATCAACAGCTTTTGCACTACTTGCTACTTTATCTATGGGTCTATCTACTAACGCATTCGCGCACAAAGTAGGTATCGTTGATATGCAAGAAATCTACAAGCAAATCCCACAAATGGCGAAAGTAGAGCAAACTTTAGAAGCTGAATTCTCAGAGCGTCGTCAAGAACTAGAAAAACTTCAAGGTGATATCCGTTTTGAAGCTGAAAAGTTCAAGCGTGAAGCAACAACGATGAGCGATAAGCAAAAAGAAGAATTACGTACTAAGATTCAAGGTATGCAGCAGCAACTTGCTGAAAAAGGTCGTCCTTTAGAGCAAGAAATCAAAATGCGTCAAAACCAAGAACTAGCTAAAGTTCAAAAGCTAATCTTAGATGCAATCGAAGAAGTAGCGAAAGCTGGCAAATTCGATGAAGTTAAAGTTAAAGAAACAACGATTTATGTTAACCCTAAAACTGTCGATGACTTATCAAGCAAAGTTGTTGAAAAAGTAAGTAAGCAATAGAAATCATATATGCAAAACTACACGCTTTCGCAGATAGCGGATCTTCTGGGCGCTGACCTTCATGGTGACGGCGCCACAGAGATTAAAAAAATATCTACACTTGCAAATGCCCAACATGGGCATATTGCATTTTTAGCGAACAAGAAATATCGCACGCAACTAGAAGATACTCAAGCAAGTGCGGTGATTTTATCACCAGCAGATGCTGAGTACTTTTCGGGTAATAAGCTCATTGTTGCAAATCCTTATGTTTGTTACGCCAAGCTTGCTCAGCTAATGGATACCACACCGCGCTCAGCAGTGACGGGTATTCACCCAAGTGCAGTCATTCACGATTCAGCCTCTATTGGCGATAATGTCGCGATCGCTGCCAATGTGGTGATCGAAGCGGGCGCTGTTATTGCAAACGATGTGCAGATTGGCCCAGGCTGTTTTATTGGTGAGCACGCAAAAATTGGCCAAGGCACTAAGCTTTGGGCAAATGTAAGCGTTTACCATGAAGTAGAGATTGGTAGCGACTGTTTATTCCAAGCGAATACGGTAGTGGGCAGTGATGGTTTTGGTTACGCTAACGAGCGTGGCGAATGGGTGAAAATACCGCAACTTGGCCGAGTAATCATCGGTGATAAGGTTGAGGTAGGCGCGTCTACTACGATTGACCGTGGTGCGCTAGACGATACTATCATCCATAGTAATGTAATTATCGATAATCAATGTCAAATAGCGCATAATGTCGAGATCGGTTCGGGTACAGCGGTTGCTGGTTGTACGGTATTTGCTGGCAGCACAGTGATCGGTAGGAATTGTCAGATTGGCGGCATGGTTGCAATTAATGGTCACATTAGCGTATGCGATGGTGCTATAATCACCGGCATGAGTATGGTGACTAAGGCAATCACAGAACCTGGAATTTATTCTTCAGGCTTGCCACATCTAACCAACAAAGAATGGCGACGTAGTATTGCCCATATCCGTAACCTTGGCGATATGAAAGACCGCATTAAAGCACTTGAGTCACTGGCTAAGTCACTCAATATTGAAGACAAATAAGGATGCTATTTTGGCAAATGAATTAAATAGTCTTGATATCCAGGATATCTTGAGTTTACTTCCGCATCGTTACCCGATGCTACTTGTTGACCGTGTACTTGATTACACGCCAGGCGAGTCGTTACATGCTATTAAAAATGTAACAGTGAACGAACCTATTTTTACGGGTCATTTTCCTAATCAACCTATCTTTCCAGGTGTGTTGATTTTAGAAGCAATGGCTCAAGCAACTGGCTTACTTGGTTTTAAGACAGTTGAAAATCGTAGCGATAACGAACTATATTTATTCGCAGCGATCGACAATGCGCGATTCAAACAGCCGGTATTACCTGGCGATACTATGCATTTGCATGTAGAGTTTGTAAAAGAGCGCCGCAATATATGGAAATTTGCAGCAGAAGCAAAAGTTGACGGCAAAGTAGTGTGTACTGCCGAAATCATGTGTGCGAGAAGAGAGTTTTAATAGTGATCCATCCTACGGCGATAATCGAACCAGGTGCAAAACTTGGAAATAACGTATCAGTTGGCCCTTACAGCTATATCGGTAACGATGTAACGATTGGTGATAACTGTATCATCGAATCTCATGTGGTTGTAAAAGGCCCATCGACGATTGGTTCTGGTAACCATATTTTCCAATTTGCTTCGGTCGGTGAAGCTTGCCAAGACAAAAAGTACGCGAATGAGCCAACGACTCTGATCATTGGTGACAATAACGTGATCCGTGAGTGTGCGACAATTCACCGTGGTACGATTCAAGACCAAGGTGTAACAAAAATTGGTAGCAACAACTTATTTATGGCTTACACACACGTTGCACATGATGCAGTTGTGGGCGATAACGTTATTTTTGCTAACAATGCCTCTGTTGCTGGCCACGTACACGTAGGTGACTGGGTGATCCTTGCAGGTAATTCAGGTGTTCACCAGTTCTGTAAAATTGGTTCGCATGCCTTTGTTGGTATGTACTCAGGCGTTAATAAAGATGTACCGCCATTTGTAACTACCATTGGTACACCGGCTGGCCCTGTAGCAATCAATACTGAAGGCATGAAACGCCGTGGCTTTGAAAGCGATGAAATCATGGCAACACGCCGTGCATACAAAACGCTTTACCGTAAGAGCTTAGGTGTTGAAGAAGCAATCGCTGAGCTAAGTGAAGATGCTGCGAAGTATCCAGCTGTTCAGCTGATGATAGACTTCGTGAAAAGCTCTGAGCGCGGAATTATTCGCTAATCATAAGCGAACCTCTATAAAAGCCACCGTAAGGTGGCTTTTTTGTTGTTATAGTTCAGGTTTTGCTAAGTTAGTGATTGCTATCTTCACGGCAAAAAAGGATCTACTAATATGAACAAACTCATCATCTTTGCATTGTTAACCTTAATTATAAGTGGTTGTAGTAGTGCGCCTTCGGTATCTAAAGGAGCAATAGAAAAAGGCAAAGCCAGTTATTACGCTGATAAATATCATGGCCGAACGACAGCAAGTGGTGAGGTGTTTAATCAACAGGCATTGAGCGCGGCTCATCAAACGCTTGGTTTTGGCAGCAGAGTAAAAGTTACTAATATTGCTAACAATAAAAGCGTGATTGTTACCATTAATGACCGCGGCCCATTTATCCGCGGTCGTATTATCGACTTATCAAAAAAGGCGTTTTCACAAATTGCCTCAGTCAAGCAAGGTGTGATTGACGTCACCGTTGAGCAGATCGATTAAAAACGGGTTATAAGCTCTACGTAGTCGGCTTCATTAGCCATTAATTCAGCATGACTTGCAAGGGCTCTTACTTGTCCTTGCTCTAACCAAATAACCTTATCAACACGACTTAGCATTGCAGGGTCGTGGGTAATGGTTAGCATGGTTTTATCTGCCCATATTCTCTCAAGTGTAGTCAGCAAGTTTTGCTTAGTGTGATTATCTAGGCTCTCTGTTGGCTCGTCCAGAATAATTAAATTACCTTGCCTTAATAGAGCTTGAGCGATAGCAATACGACGTGACTGACCATGAGAAAGCTTTCTGCCTGCTGTTCCTAAGCGGGTATTAAGGCCTGCTTTTAAGTTCTTAAGCCAAGAGCCAAGTTCAGCTTGTTCACAGGCCTCAATAAGCATTTCATCTGTCGCATCAAAAGCTGCATAGCGAAGATTTTCACGTAGCGTGCCATCAAAAATATGATGCTGCTGGGCAACTATCGTTAGCTGCTTAAAGCGTGTTGCAGTGCTCAAGCTTTCAAGTTCAAAGTTATCTTGCTTGGTGGTGAGCTTTAATGAGCCTGATTGCAGCGGCCAAAGGCCCGTGAGTAAGTTAACTAGAGTGGTTTTGCCACTGCCACTGGCACCGACTAGGGCAACTTTACTGCCGGGTGTAATCGCAAAATTGATATTGCTAAGGGCTTTACTTTTTGCCCCCGAGTATTGGTAATTGACCTCGCTTAGCTCAAGACCAAGCCCTGGTTTGTCAGCTAATTGGTTTGCTAGCTGAACATCTAAGTTGTTTGGCTTTTCGGCTAAGCTGCTGTGTTTATCTTCAAGATCAAACAGTCGCTTTGCGGCACTTAAAGTAAGCGGCAATTCAATAAATGCCGTAGGCAGGGTGAGCACGGTTTCAAAGCTTGCTAATACAAATAACGCGAGCATCGCCAGTTCAACGTTTTTCATAGTCCCCATTGCAACCAGTGGAATTATCATAAATACACTAGCCAGCATGGTGAGTTGGATCACCAAAGTGCTTAAACCATTACTGTTTGCCACGGCTTTGTGGCGATTATAGAGCTGGTTGTTGTATTGTTTACTGAGTGAGTCACAATGCGCTAATTGCGCCGCCTGTGCTTGATAGACAGCAAGCTCTCTGGCACCTGATAGTGTATCGGCAAGTTCAGCTCTTAACTCGGCTGAAAGTTGGGTTTCGGTATCCGCTTGTTGGTGTAGCTTATGGCTTAACAATGCGGGAAGCAGCACGCCAATAATCATCAGTGAAGTAAAGCAAACTAATGCAACCTCAGCGTTATACATGGCCATGAAGGCCATTACGATAGGAATGCTGATCAAGGCGACAATAATCGGCAGCAGCACATTGAGGTAGAATTTATCCAGCGCATCTACATCATTCTGTAGCCGGTTAAATAAATCGCTACTACGACTCATTGCCAAGTCAACGTTGTTCAGTTGGCTTAGAGTCTTGAACATGTTTACGCGAATTTCGCTCAGCAATAAAAAGGTAGCATTGTGAGTTATCATCCGCTCACCGTAACGTGACGCTGTGCGTACGATAGCTAAAAAGCGGATCACTCCAGCTGGGGTAAAGTAATTCATCTGCACACCAGCAATTCCCGCCGCTGCCATGGCTGCTAAAAACCAGCCCGAAATTGCAAGTAAGCCCACATTAGCGAGTACCGTTAAGCTTGCTAAAAAAGCCCCTAAAAGCAACATGCCAGTATGAGGTTTGCACAGTTTTAATAGACGTATAAAGTTATGCATGGGCGTCACCTTGGCTCACCAGTTTAGCAAATAGGCCAGCTTTCTCAGTGAGTTGCTGGTACTGACCAGATTCAACAATGTGACCTTGTTGCATAACGTAAATATTATCGGCGTGTTTTACCGTATTCAATCGGTGAGCAATAACCAGCACTAAATGGTCTTTTGCATAATCGCGGATTGCTTGGTTGATTACATGCTCTGTTTGGCTGTCTAAGTGAGCGGTAGGCTCATCTAGCATTAGCACAGGGGCATTCTTCAAAAATGCACGGGCAAGGGCTATGCGCTGCTTTTGCCCACCAGAGAGGCCTTCGCCTTGTTCACCTAGCAAGGTATCAAAGCCATCAGGTAAGGCAGTAATAAACTCAAGTGCTCCAGCTTTACTTGCTGCTTCATCGAGCTCTGTTTGGCTTGCATCGGGTTTTGCTAATCGTAGGTTACCTGCAACGGTTCGATAAAATAATGTGGCTTGTTGTGGGATCCATGCCAGCTGTGCTTGCCAATCAGCTAATACCGTATCACTCAGTGGTTGCCCGTTAATGCTAATGGCACTATTAGCCTGATGATGAAAACCTAATAGGCAATCAAACAAGGTGCTTTTACCCGAACCACTTTCACCCACAAAGGCAATTAAGCCTGTGCTTGGCAAGCTTAAGTTGATATCAGTTACCCCTTCGTTTGTTTCAGGGTAGTGAAAGGTAAGTGCTTTCAGTTGTATGTCTTTTAGCGGTAACTCAAGTTTAGATGAGCCTATATGTTCATCAGCGTCGCTTTGATTGATTATGTCGACCATATCAGCAGCGGCGCTGATCCCTTCGAGTTTTGCGTGATAATGAGTGCCCATTTGTCGAAGTGGTAAGTAAAACTCAGGAGCCAGTAGTAACACCACAAATCCAGTGGCAAAATCGAGCGTACCAAAAAATAATCTAAAGCCAATGATCACAGCAACAAGAGCAACACTTATGGTAGCTAAAAACTCAAGGGCGAAAGACGATAAAAAGGCGACTTTTAACACTCCCATGGTTGCACCACGGTAATCATCAGAAATCTGACTGATGCTATTTAGCTCACGCTTGGTTGCATTAAAGAGCTTGAGTTGAGTCAGGCCTTGTAGTCGGTCAAAAAAGTAATTACCAAGTACCGCAAGTTGTTGCCAACGTTCTTGGTTTAATTGCTCAGCTTTATGACCCACTAATATCATGAAAAAGGGGATAAGTGGCGCTGTTAAAAGGAAGATGAGGCCTGCTTTGTAATCGGTTGGAAAAATCACCACCAATATCGCTAATGGAATAAGCGCGCTGTAAGCCACACTCGGAATGTAGTTTGCGTAATATTGATGTAGAGCTTCCACCCCATTATGTAAGGTGTTAAGTGTTGCGCCGTGACCTTTTTGTTCACTGTAGGCTGGCCCAAGTTTGCTGAGCTTTTCTAGCAGTGTATTACGCATCACGTTTTTTATCTTTAACGCGGCGAGGTTACTCACCCGTTCACTTAGCGCAACCAACAAAGCACGAACTAAAATTAGCCCTGCCAGCGGCCATAATAATGGGCTTACGGCTTGCAAGTTTGCTTGTTCAAACATAACTTGATGAGCCGCGTTTGCAAGAAGGTAACAAGAGGCAATCATTAATAGGGCATTGAGTGTGCCCAGACTAATGCTTAATTTAAGAAGCCCTGAAGCGGACTGGCTATACTGCTTTAAAAAAGCGCGCAGCGTTTGCTGCTGCGCGCGATTTGGTCGGGGTTTAGTTGTCATCGGTGTTTTTGAGTCTCGCGTACAGCTCTAGCTCATCATCAGCAATCGAATCTTTATGTTGGTGAAATTCGTACCACATTACGTTGATCACCCCAAGTGTACAGGCTAATAGAACACCTAAAATCCAGGCAAAATACCACATATTTAAATCTCCTTAATAGCTACCGTGAGTGTTGTTTTCAATTTCACTAATCGTTACTTTGCGCCACATCTTCACATAACACCATGTTGTGTAGATAAGAATAAGTGGTACAAAAATAACCGCAGCGATAAACATCACGTTAAGTGTCATATGGCTCGAAACCGCATCCCACATAGTTAAACTAATATTTGGGTTGTTGCTCGAAGGCATCACAAACGGGAACATTGACATACCCGCAGTTAAGATCACGCCTGCAAGCATTAAGCTTGACGCAGCCAATGCCATTGCTGGTTTTTGTAATTTAGATAACACAATCGCCAGTGCCGCCATCACGAATGCAAGGGCAGGGAACAGCATGGTTAATGGCATTTTTGTATAGTTATCAAGCCATGCACCCGGTGCCTGCGTGACAGTTTTAGCCAACGGGTTTGCAAAGCCTTGGGTATCGCCCATGCTAACGATTTTATATCCGTCAATTTGCGATACCCACACACCTGCTAAGGCAAACAATACAATAAACGCCATCAGTGCATATTGACCATATTGTGCTGAGCGTTTAGCAACCTCTGCATCAGTACGAAGTTGTAACCACATACCTGCGTGACCAACCAGCATCAGTACACTCACTAAGCCAACTACAATGGCAAATGGGTTTAATAACGCAAAGAATGAACCTTGATAACTGACACGCAGTAGGTCGTCGATATGATAAGGCACGCCCAGTAATAAGTTACCAAATGCTACACCAAATACTAAAGCGGGAATAAAGCTGCCAGCAAATAGGCCCCAATCCCAGTTGTTTCGCCAGCGCGGTGAATCTATTTTTGAGCGATAATCAAAACCAAGCGGTCTGAAAAATAACGCAAATAACACCAGCATCATAGCAAAGTAAAAGCCAGAGAAAGCGGCCGCGTATACCATAGGCCAAGCAGCAAACAGTGCCCCCCCAGCGGTGATGAACCAAACTTGGTTACCATCCCAGTGAGCGCCAATGGTGTTAATAACTGTACGGCGCTCAACATCGGTTTTACCAACTAGGCGAAGCAAAATTGCCACACCCATATCCATACCATCGGTCACTGCAAAGCCAATCAGTAAGACACCAATTAACAGCCACCAGATTAGTTTTAGTGTTTCGTAATCAAAAATCATGACTGAGCTCCTTGGCTTGCAAGTGAATCCGCTTTAGCAAGTTCATGGTGATATTTACCGGTATGAAGTGAGCTTGGGCCTTGTTTAATAAAGCGCAGCATCAGCCAGCCTTCTACAGCAGCAAGACCTGTATAGAAAACTAAGAAACCAGTAATACTAATCAATAAGTCATTCACCGTGAGTGACGAGGTTGCCAAGAAGGTCGGTAAAATTTCCGAAATTGCCCACGGTTGGCGGCCGTACTCCGCAACAATCCAACCAAACTCAATGGCAATCCAAGGCAGAGGAATACTCCATACCGCAGCCCATAATAACCAGCGCTTTTGCTCAATAATGCGGTGTGCGTTGTAATAAAATGCGAGGACGAAAACACCAAGCATGATCACGCCACAGCCAACCATGATTCTAAATGACCAGAACATAGGGCCGACTTGGGGAATTGAGTCTTTCACTGCTTTTTGAATGTGCTCTTCAGTTGCATCTACCACGTTAGGGGTGTATCGCTTAAGTAGCAAGCCATAGCCAAGGTCATCTTTTAAGGTATCGAACTTTGCAATGTTTTCTGGGGTGTCTTCACCACCGCGAAGCTTTTCTAAGTATTCGTATGCAATCATGCCATTACGAATACGAACTTCGTGCTGCTCTTCAAGGTCTTTAATACCCGTTACTTGCTCGTCAATAGAGCGAGTTGCAATGATGCCCAGTGCATAAGGGATTTTTACAGCGGCATGGGTGACTTGTTCTTCTGAGTCAGGAATACCTACTAGCGTAAATGCGGCAGGGGCTTCTTCGGTGTGCCACTCAGCTTCAATTGTTGCGAGTTTGACTTTTTGCACCTCGCCAACTTCGTAGCCAGATTCATCACCAAGTAAAATAACACAAAGAATAGACGCTAAACCAAACCCTGAAGCAACCGAGAACGAACGCTTAGCAAAAGCAAGGTCGCGACCTTTTAAGATGTACCAGCTACTAATACCAAGTACAAACATAGATGCTGCAACATAACCTGCTGATACGGTATGAATAAACTTAACTTGTGCGACTGGGTTAAATACCAATTCAGCAAAGCTAGTCATTTCCATGCGCATAGTTTGGTAGTTAAATTCAGCTCCTACTGGGTTTTGCATCCAACCATTTGCTACTAAAATCCATAGCGCAGATAAGTTAGTACCTAGTGCCATTAAGAAGGTAGCACCTAGATGCTGACGTTTACTCAAACGCTCCCAGCCTAAAAAGAACATACCGACAAAGGTTGATTCTAAGAAGAAAGCCATTAAGCCTTCAATCGCTAGCGGTGCGCCAAATATATCTCCAACATAGTGAGAGTAATAAGACCAGTTGGTACCAAACTCAAACTCCATGGTTAGACCTGTCGCCACACCAATCGCAAAGTTAATACCAAACAACTTACCCCAGAACTTAGTCATATCGCGATAAATTTCGCGACCTGTCATCACGTAAACGGATTCCATGATCACTAAAATCCACGTCATACCTAAGGTAAGGGGAACAAATAGGAAGTGAAATAGGGCAGTGATTGCAAATTGCAATCGCGATAGATCCACAAATGTTTCATCTATCATTGTTTAGCTCCTTGTTAACGGGTGCGGTAGACACGACAAATATTGATTATGAAGTTTCAGTAATTATTGAAACTTCGTGAATATTAAACCTGTATTCATTTTAGTCAATAGGAAAATACGAAATAAAGATGAATTAATCCTGCTCATCTTTTCTACAGATTAGAGATAAAGCTCTAAAGTTTCAAATATTTAATCGTTATAAAAAGCCGTTTTGCTATGGCTTATTTTATTCTTTTTAAGCTCTTTTTAGATAGTAGCTAGTAAATCTGCAGGCTACACACGCAAATAAATGCTCAACCAATGAGCAAGTAGGCAGGCTAATTTCGATTTCTAGTATTTATTAACTCTGTGACATTTATCCGACTGCTAAAACACGGTAAACTCGTTTTTATTAGGGCCAAAAGTTGCGAATTATCAACGAATGAAAGAACAAACAAAGCCGTTACGTATTGCCTTGGTGGCAGGTGAGTTATCAGGTGATATTTTAGGTGAAGGGCTAGTAAAAGCACTTAAGCGCCGTTTTCCGGATGCCATATTTGAGGGGATTGCAGGCCCGCGTATGCAAGCGGCTGGTTGTAAAACATTATTCGATATGGACGAATTATCTGTAATGGGCCTAGTTGAAGTACTTGGCCGATTACCGCGCCTACTAAAAATACGCAAACAATTGGTGCAGCATTTTATCGACAACCCACCAGATGTATTTATTGGTATTGATGCCCCTGACTTTAACTTACGTGTAGAAAAGCCGCTAAAAGAGGCGGGTATTAAAACAGTACAATATGTTAGCCCATCAGTGTGGGCGTGGCGCGAAAAACGTATTCATAAAATCAGTGCCGCCACTAATTTAGTGCTGGCACTTTTACCGTTCGAAAAAGCCTTTTACGATAAGCACGATGTACCTTGTACCTTTGTGGGTCATACTTTGGCTGATGATATTGCCCTTGAGCACGACCAAACCGAGGCTCGTAACCAACTAGGTTTAGCACAAACTGATAAAGTACTTGCGTTGTTACCAGGTAGCCGAGGTTCTGAAGTAGGGCTTTTAAGCGAAACCTACATTGAAACAGCGGCTAAACTGCAAGCGCAAAACCCTGAACTCAAAATTGTGGTGCCTTTAGTCAATGAAAAACGAAAAGCTCAGTTTTGTGAGATTTTAGAAAAAACAGCCCCTGAACTAAAACTGCAATTATTAGATGGTCAGTCAAATCTTGCAATGCAAGCCGCTGATGCCATTTTACTTGCCTCAGGAACCGCAACGCTTGAAGGTATGCTGTATAAAAAGCCGATGGTTGTGGGCTACAAAATTAAGCCACTGAGTTACTGGATTTTCAAAACCTTATTCACTTTTAACATTAAGTATTTCTCGTTGCCTAATTTATTAGCCGATGAAGAACTCGTTCCAGAATACTTACAAACTGAATGTAATGTTGAAAACCTATCGGCTGCGCTAACACCAATGCTTAATACTGATAACAGCGAACTAAAAGCGCGCTTTTTAGCCATACATAAAAACATTAGATTAAATGCCAATGAACAAGCTGCAGCAGCAGTCGCGGAGTTACTAAATGCAAATTGAACGACCGAATGTTAATTATATTGCTGGTGTAGATGAAGTTGGCCGTGGTCCATTAGTGGGTGATGTTGTTACAGCTGCGGTAATATTGGACCCAAATAAGCCTATTGCTGGGTTAGCAGATTCTAAAAAGTTATCAGACAAAAAACGTCAATTATTAGCTGCAGAAATAAAAGAAAAAGCCCTGTGCTATGCTATTGGTCGTTGTAGTCCAAGCGAGATTGATGAGTTAAATATTTTGCACGCCACTATGCTCGCGATGAGCCGCGCGGTTGAAGGCTTAAGCGTAAAGCCTGAGTTTGTCTTTATTGATGGTAACCGTGTGCCTAGTCAATTAACTGTGCCAGCACAGGCGGTAGTAAAAGGCGATAGCCTAGTTGAAGAGATTTCAGCGGCATCTATTCTAGCGAAAGTTGCTCGTGACGAAGAAATGATTGAGCTTGATAAGCGTTACCCTGACTATGGTTTTGCTGGCCATAAAGGCTATCCGACTAAGGCACACTTTGCAGCACTTGAACAATACGGTGCTATTGCAGAGCATCGTAAAAGCTTTAAACCTGTTCAGCGCATTTTGGCGTTAAAAGGAGAGCAATTGTAATGCCTGCGCCGCAATTTGTTCACTTACGTGTCCACTCAGATTTCTCAATGGTGGATGGCCTAGCTAAAACTAAGCCAATTGTCGCTAAAGCAGAAGAGCTGCAAATGCCTGCGTTGGCTATCACCGATCAGATGAACTTATGTGGTTTGGTGCGTTTTTATGGCGCTGCCCATGGCGCTGGAATTAAGCCTATTGTTGGCGCAGACTTTTGGTTAAGAAGCCCTGAATTTGAAGATGAACCTAGCCGAATTACCATCTTAGCGAAAGATAACGAGGGTTATAAGAACCTTACTTTATTGATCTCTAAAGCATACCAGCGAGGACATTTATTTCACCGCCCAGTGGTTGACCGTGAATGGCTGGTGGAGCACAAAAATGGCCTGATTTTATTATCTGGCGCTAAAGATGGCGACTTAGGTAAAGCCCTATTAAAAGGTAACCCCGGGCTTATTGAATCGGTTGTTAGTTTTTATAAGCAACATTTTAGCGATCATTATTATATTGAGCTTATTCGTACGGAACGTGCGTTAGAAGAAGATTATTTACACTTAGCTGTTGAGCTTGCTACAAAAGAGCAGTTACCTGTAGTGGCAACTAACGAAGTGGTGTTTTTAAAACCAGAAAACTTTGAAGCCCATGAAATCCGCGTGGCAATCCATGACGGTTACACCTTAGAAGATAAACGTAGACCAAAACGTTTTTCTGAGCAGCAATATCTTAAAACAGCAGAGCAAATGGCTGAGCTATTTAGCGATATTCCTGAAGCGTTAGAAAACACCGTTGAAATTGCTAAGCGTTGTAATGTGACCGTACAATTAGGAACTTACTTCTTACCAGATTACCCAACCGGTTCACTGAAAATTGAAGACTTCTTGGTTAAGGTTTCTGAAGATGGCCTTGAAGAGCGTTTACAGTTTTTATTCCCAGATGAGCAAGAGCGTAAAGAGAAACGTGGCGAGTATGATGAGCGTCTGAAAATCGAGCTCGACGTAATCAACCAAATGGGTTTCCCAGGTTACTTCTTGATCGTAATGGAGTTCATCCAGTGGAGTAAAGATAACAATATTCCGGTAGGTCCAGGGCGTGGTTCTGGTGCTGGTTCATTGGTTGCATATGCACTCAAGATCACCGACCTCGATCCACTCGAATTTGACTTACTATTCGAACGTTTCTTGAACCCAGAACGTATCTCAATGCCCGATTTCGACGTCGATTTCTGTATGGATAGGCGTGATGAGGTAATTGATCACGTAGCGGCGCTTTATGGCCGTGATGCGGTATCTCAGATCATTACCTTTGGTACCATGGCTGCAAAAGCGGTTATCCGTGACGTAGGCCGTGTACTTGGTCACCCTTACGGCTTTGTTGATCGTATTTCTAAACTAGTACCGGGCGATCCGGGCATGACCTTGGCTAAAGCGTTTGATGTTGAGCCGCGTTTACAAGAAGCCTACGACGGTGATGAAGAGGTCAAAGAGCTTATTGATATGTGTCGCATCCTTGAAGGCTGTACACGTAACGCCGGTAAGCACGCTGGTGGTGTTGTAATATCACCAACCACTATCACTGACTTTGCGGCCCTTTATTGTGATGATGAGGGTAAATTCCCGGTAACGCAATTTGATAAAAACGACGTTGAGACGGCGGGTTTAGTTAAGTTTGACTTCTTAGGTCTAAGAACACTTACCATCTTGCAATGGGCAATTGATATGACTAACGAGCGCTTAGCCCGAGAGGGTAAAGAGCCGGTTGATATCAACGCTATTCCACTTGATGATAAGGCAAGTATTGAGTTACTGCTACGCGCCGAAACCACCGCGGTATTCCAGCTCGAATCTCGTGGTATGAAAGACCTTATTCGTCGTCTAAAGCCCGACTGCTTCGAAGATATGATCGCACTGGTTGCACTATTCCGCCCTGGTCCATTGCAATCAGGCATGGTAGATAACTTTATCGACCGTAAGCACGGCCGCGAAGAGTTATCTTACCCAGATGTGCAGTGGCAACACGATAGCTTGATACCCATTCTAGAACCGACCTACGGTATCATTCTTTATCAAGAACAGGTAATGCAGATTGCGCAGGTACTGGCTGGTTATACGCTAGGTGGCGCTGACATGCTGCGTCGTGCGATGGGTAAGAAAAAGCCAGAGGAGATGGCAAAGCAACGTTCAACCTTCGAAGAGGGAGCTGTTAAAAACGGAGTTGACGGCGAACTTGCAATGAAAATCTTCGACTTGGTAGAGAAGTTCGCAGGTTATGGTTTTAACAAATCTCACTCAGCTGCTTATGCCTTAGTATCGTATCAAACGTTGTGGATGAAAACCCACTACCCAGCAGAGTTTATGGCTGCGGTAATGTCGGCGGATATGGATAACACCGATAAAATTGTTACCTTGGTAGATGAATGTGAAAACATGAAACTGACCTTGTTACCGCCGGATGTAAATGCCGGTGAGTACAAGTTTACAGTTAATCTACAAGGTGAAATTGTTTACGGTATCGGTGCCATTAAAGGAGTTGGTGAGGCGCCTGTTGAAGCTATTTTAGAAGCCCGTAGCGAAGGTGGCCCGTTTAAAGACTTATTTGATTTTTGTGCCCGTGTTGACTTAAAGCGTTTAAACAAGCGAGTTGTTGAAAAGCTTATTTATGCCGGAGCGCTCGATCAACTTGGACCAGACAAAACCCAACCTGGCCGAGCAACTTTATTAGCAAGTTTAAAAGATGCCATGCGAGCAGCCGATCAGCATCATAAGGCTGAGTCATTAGGGCAGGCAGATTTATTTGGATTACTTGCTACAGAGCCAGATGAAGTTGAACAAGCATTTATCAAAGCCACAGATTTAACCGACAATGAGTGGCTAGATGGTGAGAAAGAAACTTTAGGTCTGTATTTAACTGGTCACCCAATTAATCAGTATCGTAAAGAGTTAAAGCATTATACATCAGGAAGGCTGGTTGATTTACAGCCCACTAACCGCGATGTGCAGTCAACGGCTGCAGGCTTAGTGATTTCTGCCCGTACATTGATAAACAAAAAGGGAAATCGATGGGGTCTTGTAACTTTAGATGACAAGAGTGCCCGTATTGATGTACGCTTATTCCCAGAACAGTTTGAAATGTACCAAGATTTGCTGCAAGTAAACAATATCTTGGTAATATCTGGACAGGTCAGCTTTGATAACTTCTCTGGTGGCATTACAATGACCGCTAGAGACATATGCACCATCGCTGAGGCGCGAGAAAAACGTATAAAAGCGATTAAAATGACCTTGAATATGGTGCAGATCGAGGCGAACTTCTTCGATAATTTACAAAAAGTACTGGAACCTTATAAGTTTGGTACTTGTCCTATTAAAGTATTCTATCAACGTCCGGATGCGTTGGCTGAGATTACCTTAGGAACCGAATGGTGTGTTACGCCGAGTGATGACTTGCTTCATAAGTTATCGCTGATGGCGGCGCAAGATGTAGAACTAGAATTTAATTAATTAGGTAGTTTAGAGCATGAGCCTCAATTATCTTGATTTTGAGCTTCCAATCGCAGAATTAGAAGCAAAAATTGAAGAATTACAAAATGTAAGCCGCGCTGGCGAATTAGACCTTGGATTAGAAGAGGAAGTCAGTCGATTAAAAGAGAAAAGTGCTGAAATGAAAGAGAAAATTTTCTCTGAATTAGGTGCTTGGCAGGTTTCTCAGTTAGCCCGTCATCCGTTGCGTCCTTATACTCGTGATTACATCGAGCGCATTTTCACGGAATTTGACGAACTAGCAGGCGACCGTACTTTTGCTAACGACCCAGCTATTTTAGGTGGTATTGCACGTTTTGAAGGTCAACCAGTGATGGTTATTGGCCAACAAAAAGGGCGTGACACGGCTGAAAAAATTAAACGCAACTTTGGTATGCCAAAGCCAGAAGGTTACCGTAAAGCATTACGCTTAATGGAAATGGCTGAGCGTTTCAACATGCCAATCATGACATTTATCGACACCCCAGGTGCATACCCAGGTGTTGGCGCTGAAGAGCGTGGTCAAAGTGAAGCAATTGCGCGTAACCTTAAAGTTATGGCCGCGTTAAAAGTACCAACTATCTGTACTGTTATCGGTGAAGGTGGTTCTGGTGGTGCATTAGCAATTGGTGTGGGCGACCGCGTTAACATGCTGCAATACAGCACTTACTCTGTAATTTCGCCAGAAGGTTGTGCATCAATCTTATGGAAAAGCGCAGACAAGGCACCATTAGCTGCAGAAGCCATGGGTGTAACAGCTGCACGTGTTAAAGAGCTTGATTTAATCAACAACGTAATTGATGAGCCACTTGGTGGCGCACATCGTAATTACGATGCGATGGCGCGTAACCTTAAAAACCAACTTAAGCGTGACCTAGCTGACTTACAAGGCCTTTCACTAGATGAAATGCTTGATCAGCGTTACAAACGTTTAATGTCGTTTGGCTATTGCTAAACACAGCTTAAAATTGAAAAAAGCCGCTTTTGCGGCTTTTTTTGTTTTATAATGCCGATAACACAGACGCTTGTATACTCATTGGTTTTTAATGCAAACATCAGATTTATACCACCATTTTTTAGCACAATTGCAGCCTTTGCTGAACGCTCAGCAAAGTAGCTTTAGCGTTGCCTTATCTGGCGGTGTTGATTCGGTTGTATTGTTACATTTAATGAAGCAAGCTCAACAGCAACACTCAGAACTTAAACTTGAAGCTGTGTATGTTAATCATGGTTTGAGCAAGTATGCCGATGAGTGGCAAGGGTTTTGCCAATCGCTATGTGAAGAGCTCAATGTCGCATTTAAAGCGGTACACGTTGAAATTTATGAGCGCTCGCGTACATCACTTGAGGCACAAGCAAGAGAGGCTCGGTACCAAGCACTCGACGAAAACTCTATCCCAGATAGTGTAATACTGCTTGGTCAGCACTTAAATGATCAACTTGAGACCTTCTTACTTCGGCTAAAACGCGGTTCTGGCTTGCAAGGCTTAGCATCAATGCCACAAACGCGATTGTTAGCGTCTGGGCGTGTATGTTTTAGACCGCTGATTAATATCACTCGTGAGCAAATTGAACAATTTGCCAGTGAATTTGCTATTACCCATATCACCGATGACTCAAATATTGATGAACGCTTTGACCGTAATTTTTTACGTCATCAGGTTCTACCCATTTTAACTGAGCGTTTTCAAGGGTTTGAAAAAAGTGCAGCGCGCAGTATTCGGCTGTTACAAAAGCAGCAATCGCTGCTCGATGAATATACTCAAAACGACCTTACACACTGTCAAAATAAGCAGGGTGGTTTAAGCTGCGAGGCAATTGCGGGGTTTAGTAAGCCCAGACAAGCAAACCTTATACGTGCGTGGCTGAATCAGTTTACCCATCAATTACCTTCAGAGAATCAGCTACAGCAAATTATTGAGCAAGGTTTAACGGCAAAAGCCGATGCCCAGATAAAAATTTGTTTGCAAAGCGGTGATGTTCGCCGGCATCAGCAGCATTGGTACTTTGTGAAAGAGCAGGCAATACCTGAGGCGATGGATATTGCTTTGCAAAGCGTTGAACTGATTGGTGGCCGAAAACTAATACTGAAAGCGGGCAAGGGGATTAGAAAACCAAAGCCCGATGAGCAAGTAAGGGTTGAATTTAATAAGCCGCAAGCACGTATCAAACCATTGCATAAACCAGGCTCAAACACCTTAAAGCATTGGTTTAAAGATGCCAAAGTAGCTCCTTGGTTACGTGCGCAGACACCACTTATTTTTTATAACGATCAACTTGTGCAAGTAGTTGGCTACTTTATTAGTGAGCAGCACAGTGTTGAAGATGGAATTCTTTGGGAGACAATCTATGAGTGAACAACCACATGTTGGTTTATCACTAGTTAATAAGGCACCACTTGGCTTTGCGTTGTCGGTGCTAGTGGCTGTAATTGCTGGTTTTGCTTATGCAGAGCTGACAATAAATACACTTTTTTATGCACTAGCTGGCGGCTTAGTTTGCTCATTATTGCTGCTAGGTTACTGGTCAGGCAAAGGCGGTATTTTCTTTATTCTAGGCGTACTTACGCCACTGGCTCTAGTGATGGTATCGCCCCTTACCACCATGGCTGCCTTGCTTTACTTATTAAGCGGCTTCTTCGCTGGTTTTTGGTTAGTATTACTTGGTTATAAATTTATAAACAAAAAAGCCTAGCGGGGGATGCTAGGCTTTTACTCAATTAGTAAGCTCTTGCGCAGTTTCTTCCTGCAGCTTTTGCCTTATAAAGACCCTTGTCAGCACGGGCAAACACTTCGTTTTTGCAGTCTTGGTTATTGGCGAGTGTATAACCAATGCTTGATGTTACATCATATTGAGCCATCAACCCTGAGCTAGCAACCAAACTCATAATACGATCAGCAATTACCTTATTAGTGGTGAATTCAGGGTCGTCGATTAATAATGCAAATTCATCTCCACCAAAGCGGAAAATTGAGTCAGTGCCACGCACGCTAGTGCGTAATACATTAGCAAATTCTTGCAGTACATCATCGCCAATTTTATGACCAAAGTTATCGTTAACTTGTTTAAAGTTATCTAAATCAAGCAGCATTAAACTAAATGGACGATGCTGACGGCGGCAACGTTCTAGCTTTTGTGCCAAGCTGTCATTAAATTGACTACGGTTGTTTAAGCCTGTTAGCGCATCTTTAGTCGCTAAACGTAATACGCGGGTATACATAAGCGCATTACGTAATGGGTAAACGAGTGCTGTATGAAGCTGCTTTAATTTTGCTTCAATCGCTTTACCCATAGGGAACTGGCTAAAATAAATTAACTGCCCTAAGCGTTCACTTTCGATATCTAAATCAAAAGAGTACGGTGTTTGACTGGTATCGCTGCCAGCACTTTGTGACACTCCGAGTGCAGATTGGAACTGTAATCCAGATAAATTGATCAGTTGTTTTGCGTGTTCGGCAAAAATTGTCAAAATTTCTTCGATTGATAACGTAGTTTGTAACCTTGCGACCAAATCGTGTGGACTATTTGTTTCATTTATTCGGTAATGCTCTGCCGAAAACGGCAGAAACTCGCCTCGCGCAGACACCCGCTGCGTCAAAATATGGACATTTTCCATGATAATTCTCCCCCCGGAGTGTTTAGATACTCATACTTAGCGAGATTTGTGCCACATTTTTAAACTGGCTGAAAAACAGATGGTTGCTATATTTAAGGTAGGGTACAGCTTTATCATCAAGTAGAAGGGAGTTTATTGCTTGCAAAATGTGCTGATTCAAGTGTTTGGCTTGCTCGTCGCTGCCGTATTATTTGTTTGGTTCTTCAAACGAATTGGTTTACCACCTATTCTTGCTTATCTTGCCACAGGCGTGTTGGCGGGGAGTCATGGTATTGGCTGGATGGCGCAAAGCCACGAAATGCACTTTGTTGCCGAACTCGGCATTGTATTTTTACTGTTTAGTTTAGGGCTTGAGTTTTCATTGCCGCGTTTAATGGCAATGCGCAATATTGTATTTGGCCTTGGCTCCTTACAGGTCGTGGTGACTAGCATTGTATTTATGCTGATTTTACTGCTGTTAGAGCACAGCCTTTTAAATAGTTTTACCATCGCCAGTTTAATGGCACTGTCTTCTACGGCGGTGGTGGTTAAGTTACTTAAAGAGTCTGGAGATTTAAACCAGCGCCGCGGCCAGTTGGCAATAGGGGTGTTGCTATTTCAAGATATTGCTGTTGTCCCTCTACTCATTGTTTACCCTTTACTAGCACAAAGTGGCTCTGAAGAAATTGCTGGAGCATTGGCTTTTGCACTCACTAAAGGCGCTTTAGTGTGTATTTTATTGTTCGGCATAGGTAAATGGATTTTGCCTAAAGTGTTTAGCGAAATAGCGCTGGTAAGAACCGATGAGCTATTTATGCTAACGACTTTATTGGTTGCCTTGTTTGCCGCAGGCCTGACTTACCTATTTGGTTTATCGATGGCGTTAGGCGCCTTTTTAGCCGGCATGATGTTAGGAGAAAGCCATTATCGTCACCAACTAGAAGCCGATATTAGACCGTTTCGCGATATTTTGATGGGACTCTTTTTTGTTACCGTCGGTATGCAGTTAGATGTGCTCTATGTACTTAATAGTTGGTACTGGATCATCGCAGTATTAATTGGCTTATTGCTATTTAAAATTGCGGTGCTCGCAATTTCTGCGCAAGTGATGGGGGAGCGTAAGCAAGATGCGGTATCGGCGGGTATTATGCTTTGGCAAATGGGAGAATTTGGCTTTGTATTAATTGCACTTGCTTCGCAGCACTTGTTAATAAGCTCAGAGCAAGCTTCATTTTTAATTGCAGTTGGCGTGCTTTCAATGGCGCTAACGCCTTACCTTATTGAAAAAACACCGCTTATTCTTAAAAAACTTGGCCTTTTAAGCCATGCAGGGCAGTATTGGCAGCAGCCTGCGACAAGTAGCCCTTTGTATCAAAATCATATTGTAATTTGTGGCTTTTCTCGTGTTGGGCAAACCGTAGCACGCTTTTTAAAACCCGAAGCAATTGAATACGTAGCGGTTGAGAGCAACCCCATCTTATTGCAAGAAGCAAAAGCGGCTGGTGAGCCAGTGATATTTGGCCATGTAAATCAAAAAGATATTTTAAAATCAGCGGGTGTAGAGCGGGCAAGGCTAGTCATTATTACTTTTACTGATTTTGAGCAAACGCAAATTGTTGTTGATGCCATCAAGCAAATAGCTCCTGGCGTGAAAATACTGGTACGGATGCGCGATGATACCGAAATGGAAACGCTTAAAGAGCTTGGTGTTACTGAGGTAGTGCCTGAAACGCTCGAAGCAAGCCTAATGTTAGTTTCGCATGTGCTTTATATGTCTGGCGTGCCGATGACACGGATCATACGCCGAGTAAGTAAAGAGCGGCGTAATCGTTATAAGTTCTTAAATGGCTTTTTCACTGGCGATAAACTCGATGGCGAAGAGGCAAGTTCAGATAGGCTTGAGTATTTACATGTTATAGCTCTGCCAGAACACGCTTATGCGGTTAATCAGAAAATTAGTGAGCTTAAACTTGAGCAGCGCCGTGTGTCGGTTAGAGCGCTGCGCCGACAAGACCGAGAAATTGACGCACCTTCATCGCAAACTATTTTATTGGCAGGCGACATTTTAGTGTTACAAGGCAAGCCTCGCCGAGTAGAGCGGGTAGAAAGGTTTTTACTCGATGGTATGGAGTAGCTTTTAGCTACTCCAGCTCTAAGAATTTACGAATTTCAGGTAGCTTTTTAAGGCCATCTTGGTAGCCAATTTCAATGAGCTTTTGGGTATAACGTTTTTCAAACAGTAAGTAGCTCGTTAAACTCGATTGCGAACGTTTCTTCACGCCTATCATGCGTAGTAACACTTTGATTGCCATAGGCATGTCATCATAAAACTGAGCTGCGATTGCATTAAAGTTTTGCGATGGATTGATCACGCAAGTTTCGATTTGTTTTAACTCTTGGTGTTTGTCGCGGGCAGGCAAAAGGCTCAAAGTACGGTTAATACGCTGTAAGCGCTCTAAATCAGACTGTAGCGTGTCGGTAAATACGCTATCGAGTAAGTGACCTGCAATATTAGAAAGACCCGGGTAATGAGGCTGGTAACCCGGTGGGTGCAATTCTTTTGGTTCATCAACACCAATAATAAAGATTTTTTCAGCACCTAAGTGAACCGACGGACTCAGTGGCGAAAGTTGGTGAATAGAGCCGTCGCCAAAATAGTGGTTATAAACATTCACACTCGGGAACACCATCGGAATAGCGCTCGATGCCATTAAGTGCTCAACATTAATGCGGGTTGCTTGCCCTTCACGCTTTGCTCTGCGCCACGGTTTTTGTGTCAGTGACTGAAAAAATGCGACAGAGTCACCAGTTGTATAGCTCGAAGCAGTAATCGACACTGCATCTAGGTAGTTTTTATGTAAATTTCGTTCGATACGCGATAAATCGAGTATTTCGTGCAACAGTTTTCTCAGCGGTTTATTGTTCAGCAAACTCGCTGGTGGGTGATTAATATGTTCAGATTGAAAACTCGTAAGCATGTTGCGAGTAATATGCAAAAACACACTTAAAAAGTCGCTTTTATAAACCTGAGAAGTCGAAAAATTCTTCCACACCCATTCAAGTTTTTTGCATGCTAAATGCGCACAGGATGCATAACATGCTAATGCAGCGGAATTAATTGCGCCAGCTGATGTCCCATTAATAATAGTAAAGGGCAGCGGTGCTGTGCGAGGCATGCTTTGCGTTATCGCTTTAAGCACACCAACTTGATAAGCCGCTCGCGCGCCACCACCTGTTAGTAATAAAGCGATTTTAGAGTGCTGTGTTTTTTTTAACTTACTGCTCATGGTTGCATTTAAATAGTTGTGCGTCTTTACTTTATTTATCAACTGTAAGTCTTTAAGCTAGAAGAAGCAAAGATTAGCTCAAGGCTAAATGGTTTTTTCGTATTTTTATCTGTTTTATTTTTAAGGGAGTGTCTATGTCAGAGCATTCGTCAGAGCCTGAAGTACAAAAGGGTTCATCAAATAACAACCTGATTTTTGCGGTGGTTGTGCTTATTCTTGTTGCTGGTGTGGCAGCGTTTATTTTATTGAAGCCTGAAAATAAACCAGTACAAGTTGTTGAAGACATTGTTGCAGAAGAAGCGCCAGTTGTTGAGTATCAAGAGCTTGAACCAGTACCTGAAGTGACAGAGCCTGAGCCAGAACCAGTTGTAGTCGATTCTGCTCCAGAGCGCACTCCAGAGCCAGTTCCAGAAGTTGAGCCACTGCCAACGTTAAATGAAAGCGATGAAGTGGTTGTTGCCCGTATGGATGAGTTACTAAGTGACCAAGTGATGAGCTTAATGGTGACCGACGATCTTATTCGCCGTGGTGTTGTGTATGTTGATAACATCGCCAAAGGTAAAGTGGCATTAAGCCACGCGCCAGTTGAACGCCCTAAAGAGTCGTTTAAAGTTATTGAGGGCGACATTTTAACAATCGACCCAAATAGCTATGAGCGCTATACGCCATACGTAAAACTATTTACTAGCCTAAGCGCTGCTCAAGTTATTCGTATGTATGATGAATACAAACCACTTATCAACGAAGCTTATGCAGAAATTGGCTACGAAGGTGATGCATTCACAGGCACGCTAGAAGAGGCAATTGACGTACTGCTTGATACGCCAGAACCAAAAGGTGATATGCCACTCGTTCGCAACTCAGTTACGTATCAATATGCTTACTCTGAGTGGGAAAACCTACCTGATGCGCAAAAACAATTGCTGCGTATGGGTCCAGAAAATATGAAAAAAGTGAAAGCTGCGCTGCGCAACATTAAAGCTGAACTTGAAAAGTAAGCAATAACCCCTTAATGACAGTGCGATTGTATACCAAGTATGCAATCGCACTTTCTTTTTCGAATACCCCTTGAATAACAGGCTAAAAGTAGAGATAATCCCTCCCGCGCCAAACAAGGCCCTCAATGGTAGTCTTATTGGTCCTCTCGCAACACTAGCAGGTGAACTTGGTCAGGCCCGGAAGGGAGCAGCCACAGCGTGTGACGTGTGTGCCGAGATGCGGCTGGTAAGACTGCCACCCAAAATTCTATTTGGGTGATTTTCCTCATTTAAATTCCATTTTAAAGCTTTCTTTAGAACTCTTTTTTATTCTGTATTAGTTAAACTCAACTTTAAGTATGTTTATTTTTAAGTTAGCAAGACATCCACTTAAGAGTTATCTAGACACCCATATTAAAAATGTGAACTTCGTTTTTATGTACATGATTGGTTTGAAAGAGACACTGTTAGTCAGGTAGAGGTTATAAAAATTATTAAGACACCCACTATAGTAGGAGTTTTTAATAGCTAACTCTAAGAGCAACTAGTTTAGTCGCTCAAAATTAATTAACTAAATTAATCTATAAATCAAAATGTTATGTTTACAAGATTTTGTAGGGCATTGCCTGAATAGTACCTGATTTCGGGCGAGCTTAGTCCAAAGGCAGGTTACTTTAAACATTTTCGAGTTTCAGTTTAGGCAAATAGTGCACGACTAGTGCTAATAGAGCTTCTTCGTTTTCGTTTCATGTGATTTGCATAAGCAGTTATAGCTTGCTCTTTACCAGCCGTATTTTTAAACGAGCGGGTAAAGGAAGTGGTGAGTGTAAGCCAGTTGTCAGTACAAATGTTTAACCTTTCAAGTATTGGTAATGCCTCTTCTGGGATTGTCCCTGGCTTATCTTCTCGTATTGAACGGCCTGTCCAATCTACAAGTTGCAGATATGTCTTGAGCTCAAATGGTAGTCCCTTAGGCATATGTTTACGTGTTTTACCTGCAAAGCGCATAAGTGATTTTGGTTGCTTATTATTATGAGATGCATTAATTCTAGATTTAATACTGGTGTAGTCAGATTGCTCAGGTAAATCAGCCGCTTTTGCTCTAACAGGGTTCAAATCAACATATGCAAGGCAAGCGGCAAGTGCTGCTTCATCAAGTAAAGCTTGTGATTTAAAGCGACCTTCCCAAAATCGTCCTTTGCACTCATCCTCTTGATTCGCTTTTCGTGCAATACCCTCGTTAAGAACTCGCATAAACCAACTAATGCTGCTTAGCCTTTCTCTATATAAATTTACTCTGACATTAACCGCAGCGAGCTCGGTTTGTGTTAGCAATTCGCCATTTAAGAATCGTTGGCAAAGGAATGTACTTTTGAATAATTTGTGCCATCTAATAAGAATCGCTTTATTATTTAGACGCTTAGCTTTTGCTATATCAATGTGAAGAACTAGATGAGTGTGATTACTCATAACCGCGTAGGCACAAATATCAATACAAAATATTCTGCCAAGTTGAAATAGTTTCTTTTCAACCCAATCGCGCCGGTGTTCATATGAACGACCCGTTAGTGGATCTTGTCCGCACAAATAGGCGCGACGAACGCAGCGTGATATGCAGTGATAGTAAGGTGTATTTGAAACGCTTATTAAGTTTCTACGGGGGGTTGCCATGCTCTTCTCCTCCATGAGTTGAACAATTTAAGTTTAGTCATAATTTTGAGAAGTGAGAAATTTTAAGTTGGGTGTCTAGTTAGAGGTTATTTTGTTTATAGGTTAACTCTGTGGAGTGATGGAAATAAATATGGGTGTCTTGTTAGTAGAGTAATTTATTATTTGATCCCATATTTTTAATTATGGGATCAAATTTGGTTATTTATAATAAGTAGAGTAAGGCGGTATGTTATTTTACAAATACTCTAAACCCCCATGCTGGAATTGTTAGTTTTGTTGTTTGAGTAAATTCTATTGCCTGTTTTGAAAAAGTATCTGTGTATTTACCTAAAAATAATGGCTCTTTAAAGCTAACTGTTTGTGGCTCTTTCGATAGGTTGAACACAGCAAGTACTTTATCGTTGCCTTTTGCTCGAACAAAGCTAAGCACTTGCTTTGGTGCGGTGTTTGGTACATGTACCATGCGGCCGCCAAATTGGCCATTCCACAGAGCTTCATTACTATGTTTGAGTGCAAATAGTGATTGGTATAAATCACCAATAGGGTGCTTTTGCCATTTGATTGGGTCTCGTTCGAAAAAGGCGAGGCGTTTATCATTACCTGCTTCTTGGCCGTTGTAAATCATAGGGAAGCCTTCGCCAACGACAGATAATGCAATAACGGCTTCAAGTGCATCGCCATAGTTTTCGAACATGGTGCCTTCCCATGCATTTGTGTCATGGTTGGCAACACCCACAAGGTGATAAGCTTCTGCTGGGAATGCACTTTCGTTCCATGAGTAATAAACGAAGAGGGTGCTGACATCTGCATGGCCATTTACGATTTTATGCATGTGCTCAGACCAAGACCACGCGTAAGTCATATCAAAGGCTTCGGCATGTAAATCGCGAGACTCCCACTCAGCCAGCATTAAAACAGGCTTTATGTTATCAAGCTCACGGCGGACGTTATTCCAAAAATCTACCGGCACAAAGCCAGCTACATCACAGCGATAGCCATCAATACCGACTTCTTTTACCCAGTATTTCATCGATTCTGTCATGTATTCACGTAGAGCAGGTTTTGAATAATCAAAATCAATAATGTCAGACCAATCCCACCACGGTGTTGGCCTAAATTGGCCTTTGTAGTCTCGGTCGTACCAATCGGGATGTTCAAATCGAAGCCAGTTATCCCATGCACTGTGGTTTGCTACCCAATCTAAAATGACGTACATCCCCATATCATGGGCTTTGTTCACAAAGGCTTTAAGGTCTTCTAGTGTGCCAAACTCAGGGTTTACTTTACGGTAATCTTTTACAGAATAAGGGCTGCCTAAACTGCCTTTTCGGTTTTCTTCACCAATCGGGTTTATGGGCATAAGCCAAATAATATCAACGCCTAACTCTTTCAAGCGTGGCAATTGCTGCCGTGCTGCATTAAAGGTGCCTTCTTTAGTAAATTGACGCGTATTTAATTGATAAAGCACCGCATTTTTTGACCACTCAGGATGAGTTAGTTTTACGTAAGGCTTGGGCTCATAGGCAGTGTTTGTAGTTTTAGTGTGTGTACATGCAGTAATGAGGCTTAGTAATAAAATAAGCAAACTTTTGGTTAGCAATGAATTCATATCAGGCCTTGTTGTCGAATAAAGGTGTTGTATGAAAAACAACACTTCGACTAAATATATACCCTGAGCTAATATTTACAATTAAATGCATACGTATTCACAATATGGTTACATAATCGATTAAGTAGCAATATTACGCTTAATTATATTTGGATGGGGGCTAAATACTTAAATGATTAAATAGGGTGGTAATATGTAAAACGACAGCAAGAAAAAGCTAAGCTGTCGTTTAAATATGCCGAGCTAGGCTGAAATCATAAAAGTAGATTTACTGGCATCCCAGCTGATCAGTTTTTTAATTTCTAGCTCTTTTATAATGGTTAGTAATTCAGAGTCACTTAGGCAGCAGCCTTGTTTTAATGTATCGAGTGATATCTCTTTATTACGGCTATGAAGCTTAGAGGCCAACATAATACGGTAGATTAATTTTGACTTACGGTTCATAACGCATCTCCTCCACATTTTTGTGATAGCATTTTAGTTGCTACTTGGTTTTATAATTTGGTCTAATGTGTACTGATGATTTTTTCGACTATGAGGGATCTTTTTAGCCAAGTCAATCAATATTGGATGAAAATTATACGATCTTGAATCAGCAGGAGAAACGTAGAAGTAAAGTTGTAAGCTATTGAAAATAAAGTGAAGATAAAACTTTTCTGCTTGGGAAGCCTAGTCTATGAGCTCGTCACGGCTAATTGCAATGACATCATGCAGCGTTTTAAATAGTAAATGCTTTTCAATGGGTTTGCCTACGTGGCCATTAAAACCACAATTCATGTATTCGATGATATTTTCTTTCATCACGTTGGCAGTCAAGGCAATAACAGGCACCTCTTTATCAATACTACGAATATGTGAGCAGGCTTCTATCCCCCCCATTGTGGGCATTTGTATATCCATTAAAACTAAAATGGGGTTAAGTTGTTTAAATAGCTCGACTGCTTCAGCGCCATCTTTTGCAAAATGAAGATCTGCGTTGGTTTCTGCAAGCATTGATTTGATGATCATGGTATTGAGTGGGTTATCTTCAGCAATCAACAGTGTTTTAGCCGATAAGTCAGGTGCAGTCACATCAGTAAAGCTATCATGTAAGTGTTGCTTTTCAGATACTTTGAGCGGTAAATAAACGGTGAAATGGGTGCCTTTACCGAGCGCGCTGTCAACATCAATAGTGCCGTTCATGCGATTAATAAGATTCGCGGTGATCGACATTCCTAATCCAGTCCCGCCAAAACGCCGTGTTATACTGTTATCGGCTTGCTGAAAACGGTTAAACAGATGCATTAAACCTTCTTTATTCATACCAATGCCGGTATCAATCACTTCTATCTCAACACCTTGCTTTTGGCTTTGCGAAGATTTATTAATTTTTACTTGTACGCCACCTTGCTCGGTAAATTTAACGGCGTTAGAAACCAGGTTTAAAATAATTTGTCGAACTCTAACTGGGTCTCCTATCCATAAATCTTCAACGTCATCGTCTATATCTATGTTTAATTCAATTGCTTTTTCGTTACAAAGTGGCAGAAAATCAGAATTGATCGACTCAACAACCTTCGACATCGAAAAATCTACCTGTTCAATATAAAGCTCGTTCGCCTCCATTTTCGAAAAGTCTAAAATATCGTTGATGATGGTAAGGAGTGACCGACAAGAAAACAACGCCTTAGAAACAACTTCTATATTTTTCGGCTTTTGAATGTTCGGCTGCAAAATTTGTAAAAGCCCCATAATGCCATTAAGTGGAGTGCGTATTTCATGACTCATATTGGCTAAAAATTCTGATTTTATTCTCGCGCCTTCTAAAGCTCTCTCAGTAAGCTCAATTTGTTGTTTATAAGAGTTTGAGAGCTTTCTAAAGTAAATAAGCAATATGCTGGTGAGCAATATGATTGTTAACACATGCACGATGTAAGCAATTTGGAAGTTTTCATCAATGGCGATGCTTTTATCTTTAAGCATAAAGTTTATATGTTGCTCGAACGCAGTAAGTGCCTTCAATGCATCTGTATCATCTACTTTTACAGTAGTATCTATCTGCTCGCTAGCCGCGCTGTTAGCAATCATCTTTAAAACAATATCGACTTTACTTTCATACTCACTGACCGTTTTTTTAACGTCAGTAAGTGCAGTTTTGTCGTATTCTTTGATTGCGCCAAGCTTGGCAAGGATCTCTTTTATTTGGGTGAGTTCACTTTCAATGGGCGGAAGATACAGTTCTGTATTTTTTCTGAGCACTAGGTTTTTAAAATGGTGAATAAAGCCACCATACCCGAGTTTTTGAATTAGCTTGTCGTGAAGTACATAAACGTTAGCGGCGGTTTTTGAATAGTCATGCCATTGTGAGTCGACATTTTTGTAAAAGAATAATGAGGTAACAGTAAGCGATGTTACTAATGCAATCACGATAATTGCATTCACTTTCAACTTGTTTTTAGTTTGCTGCAGTGCTTTTGTCATCAGTTTACCGCACCTATCCTGTTGTTATTTTAAGCATAGCGCATTTTTATTTGTTCACATAAGAAAGGGGTCAATTCAGAATGACTTTTTATGTGAATAATAAAAAGCCTTAACCAATAACATGTAAATAACCTAAAGCGATTAAAAAGCTATTTATAAAAATATTTTAAATCAATAGCACTGTACTTTTTTCGTACTTATTGTATCTTAAGTTGGTACGCAATTTTTATGATTTAATTGAGTGTAAGCCACACTCATTTGTTAAGTGGAGTAAAGGATATGCACGCGCAAACAGTCAAAGAATCAATAGCAACTATTCAGTCGGGTGTCGCAAAAGCGGATGGTAAGCTTTTAGTTACAGAACAAGAGATTGTTTTTGAACCGTTTAATAAAGAGTTAGGCTTAGGTCCATACACACTTTCACGAGCGCACATCAATAACGTTGATAAGTGTTCGGGTAAAGGCGCGGGTATTCTACCAATTACAGCAGATGGAATTCGCATTACTTTAAATAACAACGATGTATTTGAGTTCATTCTAGCAAACCCTGATGAGTGGCTAAGCGTACTTGCTCACTAAGCAAATCTTCAAAAAGACGGCATATAATATAATGGCAACTTGCTATAATATGCCGTGTTAGCCTTTTATTAATTAATTTCCTTTCTTCGCAACACATTGATCTCAAACAATACTAAGGCAAAGCTCTTAGAGTATTTTACCCATCTAAACTATTAAATTGCTCGTTGCTTATTAACGGAGGCTCTTGGGCAAATGATCAACTTAGATGAACAACGCCTAGTTTCGCTTGAACGCGGTTTTCATATTCCACCAAAACCTGAACTATTGAGCCAAATTGCTGATGAAATGCAAAAATCGGATGCAAGCTTAGATAAAATAGCTCAGCTAATATCAAGAGACATCAGTCTTTCAGCTTTATTATTAAAAACAATAAATAGCCCGGTGTTTGGTTTACAACGCACCATTAGTGATATACGCCAAGCGGCGATGTTTTTAGGGTTAGATCAGCTTAATCAGTTGGTAACTTTGGCCTTGCTTAAGCAAAATTTTAAAGGTAATGCCTGCATTAGCTTAGAGCGCTTTTGGGATGAGTCGGTTGAAGTTGCGAATGCCTGTGTACTGTTAGGTAACAGTTACAAGTCATTAATGCCAGTGGATGAGCTTTACTCTTTAGGGCTTTTTCATAATGTCGGTATTGCTGCTATGGCATTAAAATTTAAAGATTATGTTGAGGTTCTTAAACAAGCAAACCTAGCAAAAGAGCACGCGATTACCGATCTAGAGCAGGCTCGTTATCAGTGCGACCATGCGGTGATTGGCTATTTTATCTCGGTATCTTGGCACCTGCCTAAGCCACTTTGTCACGTTATTTTAAATCATCATAACACGCACTTTTTAGAGCAAAACAATGATGAGCAACAACGTATGGCGTATGCCATCTTAAAATGCGCGGAGAGTGCTGTGGACTATGCCCGCCACCAACAGTATTCGAGCGAGTGGTTTAAAATTAAAGAGCAGTGCTTTGCAGAGCTGGGTATTGTTGATCAAGATTTTGCCGATATGGTCGAAGATTACGTCGACAATGCGATGGCAAGTTAAAGCCAATTAGCGTTTATTTCCTATCATCTTAACTTCGATGAGTTTGCGAGTGGTGAGTTATCATCACTCGCTTTTTTACATCGAAAGAAAGTATGCATTACTATACTTTCCTTCTGTAGCAAGGCATCATAACTTTTTCTAGGGAGAGGTTACGATGCTTAAATTACTGTTACCATTAGTTTTATGTTCAAGTTCTGCGATGGCTGCATCAAGTCTGCCGGATAATCGTCATATTGTTGTTAAAGGTGAGGCAGTTGTGCGTACCGCCCCCGACAGGGCTGATATCACGTTAGAGTTTGAAGCTGTAAAAGCTGAAAGCGTGCAGGCTAAGCAGCAAGTCGATGCGCAAGTAAATGAACTCCTTGCGGGCTTAAATAAATTCTCTGTAGATGAAAAAAGTATCTCCGCGGGTCGAATTTTCGTAGAGCCGAACATGCGATATGACGAAAATGATAATCAAGTTAAAGATGGTTTTCGAGCCACGCGAAAGGTCAAAGTCAGCCTTAAAAAACTCTCCCTTTTGGACGGATTTTTAAATTTTGCGCTTAAAGTGGGCGTCAATCAAATCGAGCAAATTCAACTTTTATCAACCAAAGCCTCAGATTACGAGCAAGCCGCTCTTGATAAAGCTGTAGCGAATGCCAAACAGCAAGGAAGCCGCCTCGCTAGCGCATTCGAAGCGAAACTTGGTCGGGTGTATAGTATTCAATCACAAGAAGTAGGTAGTCACTTTGGCTATGGTAGCAACACAAATATTGAACGAATTATGGTCACGGGCTCACGTATTAATACAGTCCCAGAAGGTAAGTATCTACAAGAGTCGATTACCTTCAGAGCAAGTGTCAATGTTGTGTTTGATTTGGTTTTGGAATAATTAATTCCCTTATTTTGAAACGAAGAGCAGTATTTTTAATCTTCAAGACATTGCTTCTTTAATACCCTTAATACCTTTGTACTTTTTTGTTTTTATTGACTTAAACGGTTTTTTTTACTGAAATTTAGGAATTTAATATTATTAAATTTATCCATCGATAGAATAAAATATCTTGATTTTGTGGTTTATTACTAATATTGTAGCCGCATTGTAACAATAAAGTTGTTACCAATTGTTGTTCTAAAGAGCATTTATGTAGTTTGTAGTCACAAAATCTCTCACTTTACAAAAACTATAAGGTTACATTTCCATGAATAAAAAATTCTCAGCGCTAGCAGCGGGTGTTAAAAAAGCACTTATTCCCACTTTAGTTTTAAGTACATCTACAGCTGTCTATGCAGCTGACCAACAGCCTGACAAGAAAAAAGCAACTAAAGAAGATATCGAGCAGATTGAAGTAAGAAGTTATGCTGCATCAGTTGAGAAAAGTATTAATATGAAACGCTTTTCAAACAGCGTAGTTGATGCTGTTTCTGCTGAAGATATCGGTAAATTTCCTGATCAAACAGTTGCAGATGCATTGCAACGAATTCCTGGCGTGCAAGTAGAGAAAGACTTAGGCGGTGAAAGCGACCGAGTGAGTATTCGTGGTACAGCACCTCATTTAAATATAACGCTGTTAAATGGCCAAAATGTGGCTTCTGCAACGGCTTCGGCATCAATTACACGCCCGTCGCGTGGTTTTAATTACTCATTATTACCAGCAGAAATGGTCGATACTCTCGAGGTTTATAAGTCTGCTGAAGCTGACATTGATGAGGGTTCAATTGGTGGCACTGTTGTAGTAAAAACACGTAAACCGCTTGATAGTGAAGCTAACTATGCAGCGCTTTCAGTAAAAGCATTCCACTTTGAAAACGCAGATGAAACTAAGCCATACGTGTCTGGTTTATATTCATGGAAAAATGAAGCCCAAGACTTTGGTTTTAATCTTGGCTTTGTTCATAAAGAAACAGCAACTCAACGCGATAGTAAAGAAGTTCGATTTGGTTATCGCAGCACAGATGCTAACCAAGATGGTAATGCAGAATTTTATCCAGGGGCAGTGGGTTACAACCGCTACGCAAGTGATAGTGATTTAGATACCGCAACAGCGACATTCCAATACGCCGCAAATGATAACCTTGATTTTGTTTTCAATAACTTATATTCAAAGTCAGAACATGAATCATATGGCACGTATTCAAGCGGTTTTATCTTGCAAAATATTGCTAACATTGAAAACCCAGTTATCGTTGATGGTACGGTTGTCGCCGGTGACTTACCAGCACACAATAACTTGGGTTATTATGGTAATGCGGGCTATCGTGGTGAATTTAATACTCAAGCTCATGATTTAAAAGTGACTTACAAAGCTGATGACTACACTGTTACAGGTCAGCTAGGTTACAGTAAGGCTGAAGGTGAGGTAAGTGATGTTTATTCAGAGTACTATGCCAATACAAATGCGTCATTTACGTTAGAAAATGGTACGCCAGATGTGACTTTATCAGCAGATTTAAGCCCAAAAGATTACCGTTTAGATTACAACCATAAAAATGACATACTCAATGACTCTGATGAGCTTTATGTGCAGTTTGATGTTGAATATTTATTAGACACTGGTTTTTTCACTGCAATTAAAGCGGGTATAAAGTACCGTGAGCATACAAAAGCTGCCAGTTTGATGAAAGCCAACTATCCAAAAGTGTCAGCAGCAGGTGAGAGCTTTAATTTGGGTATGTTTGCAAGCGATTCTACTAGCGATGGCATTTTATGGCAGTTTGATAATAACCAGTATGCAGACTGGATCTCGTCTACTAGCCCAACTTCAGGTCCTTATGAACACCTTGACTACACCTTCGATCTTGAAGAAACCGTTACAGCTGGATACGTCAAAGCCGTGTTCGAGCACAATAAGTGGCGCGGTAATATGGGCGTACGCGCGGTTAAAACAGAGCTTGACTCTCGTTCAGTTGAGTATACAGGGCGTAGCTTTGCGCCTGAAAATATTCAAGATGTATATAGCTCAAATAGCTACGATGACTTCTTACCAAGTGTAAACATTAATTATGACTTTACGGATGATGTTGTGCTTCGCTTTGCTGCGGCTAAAGTAATGTCTCGCCCTGACTACGATTTTTTATCAGCGCGTAAAAGTGGCTACTGTGCAGCGGCAACAGGATGTAAAGGTTCACAAGGTAATCCAGACTTAAAACCTTATCGTTCGACTCAATATGATTTATCAGCTGAGTGGTACTTTAATGAGTCATCAATATTGTCATTAGCTTATTTCTACAAAGATATTGATTCGTATATCACCAATACCACGATTGAAAAGCAGTGGACATGGACAGACCCTGATACCGGCGTTGAAGAGGTTCGTGATTTCTTAGTGACTCAGCCTCAAAATGGCCTAGGCGGTGAGAACTCGGGCTTTGAAGTGAACTACACTCAAAAGCTTATGTATGGTTTCGGTATTCAAACCAACTATACATATTCAGATGCTGAACTAGAGCAAACACCGGAACAAAAAGCCGCAGGTGAAGAAGCTGTGTTGCCAAACAACTCAGAAGATACTTTTAATGCGACGGTTTATTATGAAAACACTGCTTTCAGTGCCCGTGTTTCTTATACATATCGTTCAGAATATTTTTATACTAATTACCTTGGCTTAAACCAGTATAAGGATGGTTTTGGCCAATATGATTTAAATGTTAGCTATAACATTTCTGAAGATTTTAATCTTATTTTCCAGGCTATTAACTTAACAAATGAAGAGCAAAAAGCGACTTCAGGTAATAGCACAGGCATGCCAGATGTTAATCGCCCATTAGCGATACACGATTACGGTCGTCGTTTCTTACTTGGCGCACAGATTAAGTTTTAATTTTCTTATTTGAATTTGATATATGTAGGCACAGCAAGACTTTGTTGTGCCTTTTTTATGAGGTATACAATGTATTTTAGAATTTTACTCACATTGACCCTGTGCTTAGTTTTGAGTGCGTGCAGTTTTGTACAAATGAAGGAGGTGTCTGATACTAAAAAACAGTTATTCGGTACTATCCATCAAGATTACGTTGCAAGGGAGTTTCGTGCAGCATGGGTTGCCACAGTTGCCAATATTAACTGGCCAAAAGATCCTGGATTAACTGTTGAAGAGCAAAAGCAACAAGCTATTCAGATTCTTGATTCACTTCAAAAACATAACTTCAATACGGTTATTTTTCAGGTTCGACCACAAGCCGATAGTTTGTATCAAAGCTCTTATGAACCTTGGTCGTATTACCTTACTGGTGAGCAAGGTAAAGCGCCTGAGCCGTTTTATGACCCTTTAAAATTTTGGATCAAGCAAGCACATAAACGAGGTTTAAAGTTGCATGCATGGATAAATCCTTATCGCGCACATCATCACTTGGGAGGCCCAATTTCAGAACTCTCAGTCGTTGAGAAAATGACAGATAAAGTAGTGAAACTAAAAAATGAGACCTATTGGTTTTTGCCAACAGATCAAGCCGTGGTCTCACATACATTAAATGTATTAACCGAACTTGTAGATAGTTATGATTTAGATGGTATTCACTATGATGACTATTTCTATCCATATCCTTCTTACAACAACGATGAAGATTTTCCTGATGCTAAACAATACAGTCAATATTTAGCTGAAGGTGGAGAATTATCGATAGGTGATTGGCGTCGAGAAGCTGTTAATCAGTTCGTTAAACGTTTATATCAACGAGTCAAACAAACGAAGCCTCATGTACTTGTTGGCATAAGCCCATTTGGTATTTATAGACCTGATGAACCCCAAACTATTCGTGGTATGGATCAATATGACAAATTATTTGCTGACGCTAAGCTTTGGCTTAATGAAGGGTGGCTTGACTATTTTACGCCGCAACTTTACTGGCCAATTAATCAGTATGCACAAAGTTACCCGCTCTTATTGAGCTGGTGGCAATCACAGAACACGCAAGGACGACATTTGTGGCCTGGTATTAATGCGATACGCTCATTTGATGAAGCCGGCGTTGATGAGGTCGTCAATCAAATCATGATTAATCGTGGTTTTTTATCAACGTCACCCGGTACAGTGTTTTGGAATGTCGCTGCACTTGATGGCAGTCAATTAATGACTGATGTGATTGCACAAGGCGTGTTTCAGCATCAAGCATTATTACCTGAAACTCCGTGGATAGCTGCACCAGAATTGGCAGCAGTTAATGTTGAAATTAATTATGTTGGCGAAGACATCCATCTTACTTGGAGTCATCCTAATTCTGAGCAAGTGTCACAGTTACTCGTCTATTTAAAATACGCACAGCAGTGGCAATATCATATTTACTCAAGTGAAGAACGTGTGATTTCTGTTAAGGCTTCAGACATGCAACGACCATTAGAGGCGGTGAAGGTAATTACTGTTGATAGGCTAGGTAATCAAAGCGATGAGATTGAGTTGTTAATTAAATAGCACCTGTACTGCAAATACAAAAATTTGTTACGCTTTGAATAACATGAGTATCTAAATATAAAAGTGAACTGAATGAAGTATTTTGCGGTAATTTTATTAGGCTGCCTTATCTCATTTTCAACAACTGCCGCAAAAAAACACATAAAAATTGTCAAACCTGTGGTTGCGGCATTTAAGGCAGGTGATAAAGCTGCCATTGCTAAGCGAGTGCATTATCCACTGCAGCGCAAAGAGCCGCTGCAAGCAATTGAAAATGAGCAAATGCTTATAGAAAACTTTGAGCAAATTTTTGATAAAGAGTTTGTCGAAAAAATCGTGAACTCAAATATTCGCCATGATTGGGAAATGATGGGGTGGCGCGGCATCATGTTTGATTCAGGCAAATTGTGGTTAGACTTTGATGGCTCTATTTGGGCTGTGCCTTATGAATCAGAGGCAGTAAAAGCACGACGTGAAGCACTGATTGACGAGCAAAAACAAGCATTACACAAAAGCCTTCGTGAATTTACAAAGCCGATACTTACGTGGCAAACAAAACAGCATTTAATTCGTATCGATGAACTGGCTGATAATCAGTACCGCTATGCAGCATGGGGGATTGATCAATCTATGCAAGATGAGCCAAGCCTTGTGATCAGCGGCGGTACGTTAAGTTTTGATGGCAGTGGGGGCAATCATTTTTATACCTTTACTAACAACAGTTATCGTTACGTTTGTCATGTAACAGTGCTTGGTACTGAACACTCATCGCCGGGGCTTTTAGAGGTATTCAAAAATAATGTACAAATATTGTCTGAGCTTGCTTCGAGTTTTTAGGGGATTTTTCTTATTTTGAACTACACTTATTCTTTCAAAGGAGTCTCGCTTAAAGGGGCCTCATTTAAAGGAGTAAGTTGTGGGTACAAAATTTTGGATATTAAGAACCACTAAAGTTTTTACGCTGGTGGCAATTTTGTTATTTATGGTGGAAATTCTAAAAGGTCACGAGACAATGAGCGCATTAGGCTTTGCGCTACTTTGGTCATTTATTGCAACGGCCATTTTTATCGCAACCCGTTTATATCATTCATCAAAAGGGCGCCACTGTGCACTTTGTAATGACACCCCAGATGATAAAAAAGCGAGTTAGCTTAGGTTATTAACAAACACGCCGCCCCATACCAACGCACAAATCGATAGAGCAATCAGTACGGCTGCAGATCCTAAGTCTTTAGCTAGGCCTGATAATGGATGAATTTCAAGGCCTATTCGGTCTATGGCGGCTTCAATTGCCGTATTGACGACTTCAGCAAACATCACAAATAGCACTGATACAAGCAGCATAATTTTCTCATACAGACTAATCTGCCATACAAAAACCACCGCTATGGCAAGTACCAACAGTATCAGCTCTTGTTTAAAAGCAGACTCATGCTTTGCCAACCACGTGAATGCTCGTTGGGAGTTTTTGAATGCAAGGCGAATACGTTTAATGCCAATGGGTTTGTTAGTGCTATCAAATTGCATAGTATGAAATCTCTATTTCGTTAGCTTTGTGTTGAGCAAGCATTAAAGATATCTTGCTTTGGGTGATATTCAGTGCTTTGTACATGGGTTAAGCCTAGTAGGGTGTCAAAAATGTTATCGTGCGAAAAAGCATGGTTACGCTGCTGTTCGATACATTGATTAAAGCGGGTATCGGCCAGTTTATTACTCCAAAACAGCATAGGCACTTGGGTTTGCTCTTTAGGCGCTAACGCATACGGGAAGCCATGTAAGTACAAGCCTTTTTCACCCAGTGATTCACCGTGATCTGAAACATACAGCAGGGCTTTGTCATCCGCCTGACTGTTTTGCAGTAAATTAATAAGTTTACTCAGCACTAGGTCGGTATAAGCAATGGTATTATCATAGGTATTGGTAAGTTGCTCACTGCTACAGTTTTGGATATCGCTACGTGGGCAATCAGGCAAAAATTTACTGTCTTTTTCTGGATAGCGTCGATAGTAGGTTGGCCCGTGTGAGCCAATCATATGTAACACCACTAGTTGGTGCTTCGCATGACTTTTGGCAAGCTTTGCAGCTAATTCTTCAACCAGGACTTCATCAAAACAATAGCGTCCGTCACAAAGTGGGTTGCTCTTTGTTGGTTCTACCGTTTCTGAGTTTACCCGCACACAAACCCCTTTACAGCTGCTATTGTTATCAATCCACGTTACTTCTACACCACTTCGTTGAATGATATCTAGGGCATTTTCTTGGCTTTGCGCGATGCGTGAATCATAGTGATTGCGGTCTAAGCGCGAGAACATGCAAGGTACAGAAATGGCCGTTGCGGTGCCACATGAACTAACATCACTGAAATATTTAACGCCAAGTTTAGGGGTATATTGATTAGTCGGCTTGTCGTAACCTTGCAGTGAAAAGTTTGCTGCGCGTGCTGTTTCGCCTACCACCATAATCGTCAGTGAACTTTGTTGCTTAGCTAATAGGTGCGGTGTTTTATCTAAGACTTTAAATGGTAAAGGTGGATAAAAATAATTATCGCGCAGGTACTTATAGCCCGCAGTATAAAATGCAAAGGGGGTAATGTAGCTGGTTAATTGACGATTATTACGCCCTACAGAGGCGTAATCTTTATAAAAAGGAACGGCAATAACAGCTACAGCAATAAACGCTGTAACGTTAAGAAGCGCAAAGCTTTTAAGACGAACACGAAAGTTTCCGACAATTTTAAAGCGAGAAAACAAGTAAGCAGGCAGTACGCCTAGCACAGTAATAAAAGCGATAACTTGTACATTAAGGTATGAAAAAGCCTCACCTGAATTTGTCTCTAAGATATTTTGCAGCATGCTTTTATCAAAGATAACACCGTAATTTAAGGTTGCATAAAACAACAACGATGAAACCACGACGCTTGTTAAAAGCACGGGTTTAACAAAGGTGATTAGCGATAACCAACTTAACACCATTGCCGTCAGTGCTAATAAGAAAAACGGTACGCTTGCTATAAATAACCAATTGACATGTTCAGGTTTGCTGGCTGCTTCAAGCATGTTAAATAAAAACAGGCCATTAAATGCAATAACCAAGTACAACGACACCAGCCAGACAAATTGGCTGTAGCTAACGTGCCATTTTTTAGTAAGGAGTTGTTTAATTTGCATGCTCATAATCATTCCTCATCGCTACGATTTATTTGGTAAGCGATACAACTGTTCGGTATAAGCTAAATTGCTAAATAAGACGTGTGCTAAGGCTTTTTTGGCAAGTTCAACGCTGCTATCTGTGTTATCGATGGCAACTTGCGTTTTACTTGTAGAGTCATAGCGCCAATAGCTCACTTTTTGGTTTGGCATCAGGATCACGGCTTCACCATTTTCTACGTAAGCAAAGTTGTCGTAGTACTGCATCATGGCGCGCTCAACAGGGTATTGTTGAGTTAAATCATAACCAAGCATGGGGGTTGCTTGCTCAACGCCTAATAACGACAACAAAGTAACAGGTAAATCAATTTGGCTGACTAAGCGTGTATCGCGCTTTGCATCCATATCACTATTTAGGATCACAGCAGGGATGTGGAAAGATTTAAGCGGCACAGGCTCAGAACCAAACACGCGCACATCATGATCTGCAACCACTAAAAAGACGGTGTCTTGCCAGTAATCTTGCGTTTTTGCCTTTGCGATGAATTTACCAAGAGCATAGTCTGCATATTTGATTGCTAGATCGCGTTTGTAGTTTTCTGGGTCGTGGCTTTCAGGCAGTGTTACTTTACCCTCTGGAATATCGAATGGGTCGTGGTTACTTGAGGTAAACACAAGGCTGAAAAATGGTTTGCCTGATTTATTTAGCTCACTTAGCTCTATATCAGCTTGATTGAACAAGTCTTCGTCGCTTGCTCCCCATGACGAAATAAACTCAGGGTTTTGCATGTCATTAATATCGACAATATCGCTAAAGCCATTGCCTAAGAAAAAGCTTTTCATATTATCGAAATGACTTTCACCACCATAAATAAATTGGGTGGTATAGCCTGTGCGGCTTAATACATCAGCAAGTGAGAAAAAGTTACGCTGAGATTTAGAAAGTTTGACCACCGAGCGCGAAGGTGATGGGGTAAACCCAGTTGTTACCGCTTCGATACCTCGAACAGAGCGTGTGCCAGTGGCGTATAAGTTATCAAAGCCCCAGCCTTGTTGATAAAGCTTATCTAGCTCAGGAGTCACACCAATGCCACCTAGTTCGCCAACAAAGCGTGCGCCTAAGCTTTCTTCTAAAATGATCACTAAATTCTTTTGTTTGCCTGTGTTAAAAGGTGTGTTGTTGGCAAGGGTAGGGATACTCTCAGTGATAAACTGCTGTTTATAGGCTGCTTGCTTTACTGTTTGTAAAATCTCATCACGTGGCATGGTACCGTATAAACTACTGGCATTTTTTTCATTACCCATATTTTTAATAGCAAATGCAACACTGTAAGTTGAATTAAGGGCCAAGGAGTTAATCAGTGAGTCACTTGAAAAGTACACCAATGCAGGGTTTAACGGGCGATGGCTTACAGTGCCTCTCGCGCTAATTAAGCAAACTAATAATGTTGTAACGAGTATCACCACTTGGCTAACCGTTTTAGCATTTTGCTGTTTGCTAAATGCAGCATTAATATAACGATACGTAAACACACAACTAAGCGTTGCAATAATTAAGGTGCTTATCATGGCAAATAGGTGGCCATGTAATAGCATAGAAAAGACTTCTTGAGGGTAGTCTAGGTATTCGACAAATAAACGATTTGGTCGTACATCGTACTGGGTAATAAACGCGGGAGTAGAAGCCTCTACAACCACGATTAAAGTTATAACTATACTGCTATAAAAAGTAAAAACATGCTGAAATAAAGCGGTTTTGCTGCGCAAAAGTACATTAGCGAGTAACATTAAAACAGCCAAGGCTGACAAGTAGCCTAAGCTGCTTAAGTCGACTCTTAAGCCTCCTAATAAAACGGCTAGGCTATCGCCATCAGCTAACCTTTGGTGTTGCCATACAAGCAAGGTAATTCTCGACAGTATAAATACTGACATTAAAATTAATGAAAAACGGAATAAAGGTTTTAAAACAGAAAGTTTTGTTGTCATAGTCGTACTTACTTAATCGAAACTACGGCAATACTAGGAATCGAAACTTAAGAAATCCTTATGGTAATCTTAATATTTTCTAAACTAGAAAAACTTCAGTAAATCTTAAGTGGATCTTAAGATTCAAAGCGTAAGCTGATGACGCTAAAAGGCTTTTTACCTAAATGAGTAACATATGAAATTGTTGATTATAGAAGATTCGGTGTCATTAAGACGTAGTCTACGAATTGGTCTTGAGAACCTAGGTTTTACTATTGATGAAACCGGCGATGGCGCTGAAGGTTTGAGTATGGTAATGACAGGTGAGTACGAATTAATCATACTCGACATTATGTTACCCAGTATTGATGGCATTACGTTATTACAAACCATAAGAGCAAAGCAGCTCGACGTTCGTGTGCTTATTTTATCTGCCAAGCAAGAACCAGAAGATAGAGTGAAAGGACTACTCACCGGGGCCGATGACTACCTGACCAAACCATTTTCGTTTGATGAGCTGCATGCAAGGTTATTAAATTTAATGCGTCGCGGCGGCCTGAAAACAATCAGCGATGTGATCCGCATCGATAACTTGGCTTTAAATTTACAATTAAAACTTTTGCAAGTTAACGACACTGTCATCGATTTCACCCCCAACGAATATAAAATAGTCGAGTGCTTGTTTAGTAATCAAAACAAAGTGATCACAGCCGAAAAGTTAAGTACCTATATTGCTGGGCAATATGACTTAGTTTCAAAAAACTCCATTGAAGCGCACTTATCATCGGCGCGTAAAAAGGTGAGGGCAGCAGGTGGCGAGTTACCTATTCAAACTAAGCGTGGTTTTGGTTATATCATTCAAGGAAAATAATGAAATCAATTCGCAGTAAGTTAGTAACCACATTATCGATTACTATAACTGGGCTAGTGCTGAGTATTTTAGTTGCTACCGATATCGCCGTTGATAGTTGGATTGATAACGAATTTAATCGTGGTTTGAAATCAAAAGCCGGCATGCTTATGTCATTGATTGATATTGACGAAGAAGAAATTGATTTTGATTTTTCAGGGCAATTCATGCCTGAGTTTTCTGGCAGTACAGAAACTGAGTATTTTCAAATTTGGTCGCAGTCTGGCGTGTTTGCGCGTTCAGAAAGCTTGCATCTTTTCTCACAAAAGAATCTACCTCTAGAGAAAATAAAGCTTGGCGAGACAAAAATCATCAATACTGAGTTACCTGATGGTCGCAATGGCCGTGTTATTTACACTCGCTTTATACCGCCTTTAGACCTAGACGATGATGAAGACTTTATTGAGGGCGTTAACACCTCTTTGCAACAACCCATAACCTTAGCTTATGCGGCTTCATCAGAAGAAGTTGACTTTGTTTTATGGCTCATCGACGTTATTTTTGTTGTTTCTACTGTGTCAGTAATCGTATTTATTCGTCTATTTGTGCGTAAATCGGTCGACAGCTCTTTAGCGCCGCTGAATAAACTAAACCGGGATATTAGCCGGCTCAGTATCGCTGATAAAAATGCCGTGATAACAATAAAAGAGCCTGTTAAAGAGCTGCAACCCATTGTTGATAGCTTAAATGCCTTTATACGGGAAAACCGCCAGCTTTATTTTCGTGAAAGACGCTTAACCTCGGATATTGCTCATGAGTTAAAAACGCCTATAGCTGAGCTTATTAATATGGCTGAAGTGGCCATTCGTTTTCCAAATGAAAAAGAGTTTGAGGCAGATTTTAAACCCGAAGTGCTAAAAATCAGCCAGCGTTTAAAGAGTATTGTGTCGAACTTATTATTACTGCATAAGTACAGTGATGAAGCACTTCCAAAGCAAGATGCATGTGATTTAAACCAGGTTATTTTACGTACCTTAGAAAAATATGATTTAGAGCGAATTAAGTTTGAGTTTCAAGATGATATTCCTGCCATTGTCAGTAATTTATTTGTCCTTGAATCAATCATCACCAACCTTGTAAATAACGCCAAGCAATATAGCCCTGACAAGAGTGATGTAACTATAAGCACGCTACTGAATAAAGAGAATAAGTTGCAATTCTCTGTTATGAATGAGTTACAAGTACCCTTAACAGAAGAAGATATAAGCCAGTTATTTGATCCGCTTTGGCAAAAAGACAGTGCCAGAACCTCTAATGATAACTTTGGGTTAGGCTTATCTATTGCCAAAGCGTTAAGTAAAGCTATTGATGCTGAACTTCAGGTGTCGTTAAGTGGGCAAAACATAACCTTTAGTTTGATTATTTCTTAAGGCTTTGCAGGCGTTTAATATGTGTGCAACACTGAGGTTATCAAAAAGAAATTAATAACAATAAGGAACAACACGATGGGAAAAATTATAGGTATTGCTTTAATCGTTATTGGTGTGGCGCTAGCTGTATGGGGATATAACGTGTATGACTCTGCAAGTGCGCAAATTAGCCGCACGTTTAGTGGTGATACACCAATTGAAGCTTGGCTCGGTATGGTCGGGGGCGCAATTTGCGCAATTGTGGGTATTTTAAAAGTTAAATAACCGCAAACATTGAAATCAATTAGCTAATACCTGATACTGTATTTATATACAGTGTTGGGTTTGGCTATGAAAACACAACTACCAGCAAAATATTATTTAAGTCACTTCTTTGAGCTTGCTGAATTTATTCAAGCTCAGTGCAGGCATCTGCTTTTAGAAGAGCAGCAGTTATTTCTTGAAAAACTCCTTCAGCTTGATGAGCAAAGTTTATGTACTTTGCTGCGTATTTATTCTCGAAAGCCAAAAATCATCGCGTTGTCATCATTAAATTATGAAGAGATCCCTAATCTGCACGGTGCTATTTTTAAGCTAAAGCAGCAAGGGCTGGTGGCACATCCTAGCAGCGACGAATTAGATCTATTACTTGAGCATTTAACCAAACCAACCCTGTTAACCTTATTAGCAAATGATGAGCTAATGGCGACTCAACCTGATTACAAAAAGTCAGCCAGTAAACAGCGCTTAACCCAACTGTGTAAAGAGCATATTGATCGCAACCACAGTGAATTAGAGTCGTTGTTTAGTCAGTTCGTGGTCAATAGCCGTAGTCAGTATTATGAATACTTCGAGTTTTTACATAGCGGCCGACTAAGTGGCGGTGATATCAACCATCAAAATCGTTTTGTGATGCGTGATTTAGGAATTGCAAAAGTACGTGGTGATGTTAATGAGAGCATCTCTCGTTTTCAAACACTGGCCGAAGCACAAACGCATTATCAATTAAATAAGCTGCGAATGCAGTTCAAAGAAAGTGAGTCACACACAGAGTATCAGAACTTAGCCCAAGCACTTTTAGCCATTAGATCTGAAGATGAATTAGCCCAGAGTATCAAAAACAAATTACTGATCCGCTTATATAAGCAGCTTAAAGAGCATGACTTAGCATTTGCATTTGAATTACTTGAGCACTGTGAAGGTAGCAGTGAAGCGCAAGAGCTAGCAATTCGCCAGCGTTACAAACAAGGTGATAAAACCTGGGTTGAGCAAAAGCTTGAGCAAGTTATTCAAGACCCGCTTGATGATGGCATTTTGTATTTTGCAGAGGACTTTTTACAGCGTAAATATAATAAGCAACAACGCTCACGCCTAACACAAATGCTCATTGATACAGAGCATCAATTAGAGGTTGATGACATTTATCGTGGCGATGTAGAGCAAGGAGTGTGTGAGCATTATCAACAGCTTGGTAATACGGTATTTTTTACCGAGAATAATCTTTGGTTGAGTCTTTTTACGTTAACGTTTTGGCAAGAACTTTTTATAGAGACGCCGCACCCGCCGTGTAATGAATTTGATCTTTATCCAAAGGTGTTACTGGCTGATTGTTTTTATACAGTGCAACAAACACAAATTGAGCAAAAGCTTGCAAAATTCACTAGCAATGAAGCCTTATATAAATATGTTTGTAAAAACGTAGGGCAGTTTTATGAAGCGCCTAACGCTATGTTTATGTGGCACAGCGATATGTTAGAGCCGCTAGAGGTATTAATAAAACACAGCCCGCTTGCAAATTTAAAAGCGCATTTATTGCAAATGACAAAAACCTTTAAGCAGCTCAAAGATGGCTACCCAGATTTGATGGTGCTTAAAGGGGATAAGCTCACCTTTGAGGAAGTGAAAGCCCCAGGCGATAAACTAAGGCGCAACCAACTTGTCAGTATTGAGGTGTTAAAGCAACATGGCTTTGCAGTGAATATCGTTGCGGTAAATTGGTTTAATGATCCGAATCGAATTTACAGTGTGGTCGATATAGAAACCACCGGTGGCGTACAAGGTAATAATAAAATTACTGAAATAGCCGTTGTGCAGTTACAAGCGGGCGAAGTAATTAAACAATGGGCGAGTTTAATCAACCCTGAGCGCAGTATTCCTGCTTTTATCACCAAGTTAACCGGGATAAACGCCACTATGGTTCGTGATGCGCCACGCTTTGAAGAGGTTGCTGATACCCTGCGCTCACTATTAAAAGGTAGCGTATTTGTTGCCCATAATGTGAATTTTGACTACAGCTTTATTCGCAAAGAATACAGTGCAATCGGGCAGAGCTTTAAAATGCCAAAGCTATGTACCGTAGTTGAATCACGAAAAGCATTTCCTAAGCTTAAGTCATATTCGCTCGGTAACTTAGCAGCACATTTTGAATTGAATTTAACGAATCATCATAGAGCGTTAGCTGATGCAACTGCCACAGCAGAACTGTTAAACCTGATTCAACAAACACAATCAAAAAAGGCGAGTTAACCTCGCCTTTTAAGTGGTTATTTACCAGGGAACTGGTGAATATGGACATCCCTTTGCGGGAATGGAATCGTGATATCAGCGGCGTCAAAGGCAATTTTAACGCGTTCGTATAAGCCAAAATACACTGGCCAGTAGTTATCAGACTCAACCCACGCCCATACCAACATGCCAATATGGCTTTCGCCGTGCTGGCTAACATGAACCGATGGTTTTTTATCTTCTATATCTTTTAGTATCAAATCATAGTCATTAAGCACGCTCATAAGCACATCACGGGCTTTATGAACATTATCGCCATAACTAATGCCAAATTCGATTGCAACGCGGTGTGTTGGCTCTGAAAACTTATTCTTAACGCAGCCATTTGAGAGCGTGCCATTTGGGATAATGATTTTTTCATTGTCGTAGGTGAGTAAAACAGTGACAAAAATTTGTATCTCAACCACTGTACCCATGTAACCCTGTGCTTCGATTACATCGCCTACTTTAAAGGGCTTAAAGAACAAAATAAGCACGCCACCTGCAAAGTTAGCAAGGCTACCTTGAAGTGCCATGCCCACCGCAAGGCCAGCAGCACCCAGCATTGCGATAAACGATGTGGTTTCTATACCAATCATAGAAGCAACAGATATCAGCAACAGTACTTTTAAAATGACCGAGATAAAGGAGACTAAAAAGTGCGTAAGGCCAACTTCGAACTTGACCTTATTCATTGATTTTTCGGCCATATTGGCAATTCTACCAATTAACCACCAACCTATAATTAAAACCAGTATTGCGAGGATAAACTTTGGCCCGTAAAGCATCAGCAATTCGATAGCTTGGTTATAGATTTTTTCGATTGATATTTCGTCCATTATTTTCCCTTTTATATCAATATATGCAAAAGAAAATAATAGTAGAGGAATTCGTGTTTGGTTGTGCAGGATAGCTAATAAAATGTGAATCTTCAGAGGTAATTCAGCTATAAGTAACAAAAAAGGAGTAGCAAGCTACTCCTTTTGTTTAGATTGTGTAGAAAATTATTCTGTGCGTTTACTTGGAATAACTTTAACTAACTTAACCATATTTTCTTTTATCTCGATAACTTCAATAGGGTAGCCGGCAATACGCAAACTTAGGTTTGAGTCTGGGATGTCCTCTAAGTATTCAACAATTAAACCACTTAGCGTTTTCGGGCCATCAATCGGTAGCTCCCAACCCATTTCTTTATTTAAATCACGAATATTGGCACCGCCATCAACAAGTACTGAGCCATCATCTTGCTCTGTTACTTCTTCACTCGGTGTACGCGTTTGCGTTGTAGTGAAATCACCCACCACTTCTTCAAGAATATCTTCAAGTGTTACTAGACCTTGAATATCACCATACTCATCAACAACTAAGCCAATACGCTCTTTTGATTGCTGGAACTTAAGTAGTTGCGTGTTCAGTGATGTGCCTTCAGGAATAAAGTAGATTTCACGTACCGCACGCAGTAGTGATGGTTTATCAAACTGCTCTTTCGTTAATAGACGCAGTGCATCACGTGAGTGAATAAAGCCAACAGCATCATCAATTTGGTCACGATACAACAGTACACGGGTGTGCTGTGCATGAGTAAGTTGGCGGCTGATAAGCTTCCAATCATCATTGATATCAATAGCAACAATTTCGTTGCGTGGGATCATGATATCTTCAACAGTGACTTGCTCTAAATCTAAAATTGAAGTCAGCATGCTTTGGTGGCGAGCAGGTAATAGTGCACCTGATTCGTTCACCACAGTTTTTAATTCTTCTTTACTTAAGCTGTGCTCTTCAATTTGTGCTGTGGTAATACCAAACAAGCGTAACATGCCGTTGGTCATCCAGTTTACGATAACCACAAACGGGAAAAGGATTTTCAATAGGCCTTTGAGCACAATTGAGCTTGGAAAAGCAACCTTCTCTGGGTAGAGCGCAGCAAGTGTTTTTGGCGTTACTTCGGCAAAGATTAAAACAACCAGCGTTAGCGCACCGGTTGCAATAGCGATACCGAGATCACCATACAAACGAATACCAATAATCGTTGCAACCTGTGCTGCAGCGATATTTACAAGGTTATTACCAATTAATATCAGACCAATGAGTCTGTCAGGGCGACTTAATAGTTTGCTGACGCGCTTCGCTGCACGGTGCTCTTCTTTAGCAAGATGACGCAGGCGAATACGGTTGATTGACATAATTCCAGTTTCAGAACCAGAAAAATAAGCAGAAATAAGTATCAATAATCCCAATATAATAAACAGGGTACTAGTCGATATGTCGTCCAAGGATGGATCCTTTTTTTATAAATCAGTGCATATTAAGCTAGAGACAGCTTGCTGAGTCAAGTTAAAACTTATTTAGAACCACTTCTTGGATGAAACGGCTGCCAAAATAAGCAAGTGACAAGATAAAAGCGGCTATCATGATCGAAAACACCACAGGCTTACCACGCCAGCCTTGACGTAAATGACCTACAGTGACCACAGTGAAAATTAGCCAAGCAATTAACGATAAAACCGTTTTGTGAATAAACTCACTGGCAAACATTCCCTCTAAGAAGATGAACCCAGAAAGGAGAGCAAAAGTCAGTAAGATAGTACCCAGCGTGAGTAATTGATATAGCTGACGTTCAACCACCATTAAAGGAGGGAGGTGGCTGTGAACAATTGCCAAGTCTTTGCGTTTGAGGCGCTTATCAATAAAGTAGAACTGTACAGCATAAAGTGTTGAGATTATCAAAACACAATAGGCTAGCAGTGATAAGGATATGTGAGTAACTAAACCAAGTTCAACATCGATTGATTGCAAAATCACATGATGCGGTATAAACAAGCTGGCAAGGGTCAGTAAGGCTGCAAAACCATAAACAACTGGCAGCAATAAAGTTGCGGGGAATTTGAGAGACACAGCAGTTACCGACACCACAATGACCCAACAGGTTAATAAGGCAACGTTGACGATACTTAAATCTTGGCCGTCAGCACGAAAAACTGAATTAACCAGTAATAACATATGAGCAAGGATAGCCACAGTGCTAAGAATGACTGTGAGTTTTTGGCTTGGACCTTGTTTGTGAAAAAGGCGTGATAGCACATGTGACGTTGCTAACACATAAAACAAACTAGCAATAATAGTTAAACTAATAATCATCGTGTTTTGGCCACTTAATTTATATCGATAAATCCTTGTCTCTTTGATGCCATTGTATTTTATAGCAAGGCAAAAGCATAGAGTTTGTAAAAAGAAACTCAAACTGCACACTTGAACACTGTATTGTCGACCACCATTTACGGTATACTGCTAGGAATTAAATTTTAATATTGCCTGTATTGTCGCCAAACTTGTTTGATTTATGTACATTGCAGGTGCAACACGTTTTATCGGAACCTTTACATGTTTGAGAATCTCCAAGAACGCTTAGGTAAAACCTTAAAAAATATCAGTGGCCGCGGACGCCTAACTGAAGACAATATAAAAGATACATTACGCGAAGTCCGCATGGCATTTTTGGAAGCGGACGTTGCCTTACCTGTTGTTCGTGAATTCGTTAAGCAAGTTAAAGAACGTGCCGTAGGTGTTGAAGTAACAAAAAGCTTAAGCCCTGGCCAAGTCTTTATTAAGATTGTTCGTGAAGAACTTGAAAAAGCCATGGGTGAAGCTAACGAAGAGCTAAGCCTTAATGCACAGCCGCCAGCGGTGGTGATGATGGCGGGTTTACAAGGTGCTGGTAAAACGACTAGTGTTGGTAAACTAGCTAAATTCTTAAAAGAGCGTAAAAAGAAATCTGTATTAGTTGTGAGTGCCGACGTTTATCGTCCGGCAGCAATCAAACAGCTTGAAACACTGGCTGATGAAGTGGGTGTTGAGTTCTTCCCAAGTGACATTTCACAAAAGCCTGTTGATATCGCAAACAATGCGATTTCGCACGCGAAGAAGAAATTCATTGATGTGGTATTAGTTGATACCGCAGGTCGTCTACACGTCGATAACGACATGATGGACGAGATCAAAGCACTTCACAGTGCGATTAACCCAATCGAAACCTTATTCGTTGTTGATGCGATGACAGGTCAAGATGCAGCAAACACTGCAAAAGCATTTGATGAGGCGCTTCCTCTAAGTGGTGTGATCTTAACTAAGACCGATGGTGATGCCCGTGGTGGTGCTGCATTATCGATTCGTCATATTACCGGTAAGCCAATTAAGTTTATGGGTGTGGGTGAGCGCACTGATGCCCTTGAACCATTCCACCCTGACCGTATTGCTTCTCGTATCCTAGGTATGGGTGATGTACTTTCATTAATCGAAGAAGTCGAAATGAAAGTAGATAAAGAGAAAGCCGCTAAAGTTGCCGAAAAAGTATTTAAAGGTGATGGTTTCACATTAGATGACTTTGCAGAGCAACTTCGTCAGATGAAGAACATGGGCGGTATGATGTCGATGCTTGATAAGCTGCCAGGCATGCAAAACCTACCTGACGCTGTAAAAGGCCAGATGGGTGATAAAACTTTCGTACAAATGGAAGCTATCATCAACTCTATGACGCCAAAAGAGCGTGCTCGCCCGGAAATCATCAAAGGCTCGCGTAAAAAACGTATTGCTGCAGGCTCTGGCACTCAGGTGCAAGAAATCAATAAACTGCTTAAGCAGTTTACGCAAATGCAGAAGATGATGAAGAAGATGAAAGGCAAAGGTGGCATGAAGAAAATGATGCGCGGCATGAAAGGCATGTTACCACCAGGTATGATGGGTGGCGGCCCTAAATTTTAATAGTGCTGTTTATTAAGTGTATAAAAAGGAGCATATAGCTCCTTTTTTTGTAGATAATTTATGCGTAGTTGTTAGCCGCATGTAAGATTTAAAGCCCAGATCAGTGTTTAATCAACTAAACTTACATTTTGCAGCAGTTCTTACTTGCAATGTTGCAAAAAACTCGTACAATTCCCCAGCTTCCCGTATTGGGGAGTAAATCTTATTAATGAAAACAGTCAATCTAATGTAGAGGACGGTATGGTAACTATTCGTTTGCAACGTGGTGGCGCTAAAAAACGCCCTTTCTATCAAATTGTGGTTGCGGATAGCCGTTTCTCGCGTGACGGTCGCTTCATCGAGAAAGTAGGTTTCTTTAACCCAATCGCTTCTGGTCAGGAAGAAAAAGTACGTTTAGATTTATCTCGTGTTGATCACTGGGTAGGTCAAGGCGCATCTCTTTCAGATCGCGTAGCTAAGTTAGTTAAAGACGCTCGTAAAGCGGCTTAATAGGCGTAAGAGTAACCATGAGTCAAGAGAACACCTCGTATATTACAGTAGGAAAGCTCGGTGCCCCGTATGGTATAAAGGGCTGGCTTAAGGTGCATTCATTTACTGATGATCCCGAAGGGATCTTCGATTTCAGCCCATGGTTGATAGGGCAACAAGGTAAATGGCAGACCTTAGAAGTGGTCGACTGGCGTCGCCACAACAAAGGCTTTATCGCTAAAGTTGCGCAAGTAAACGACCGAGACGAAGCAATGGCTTTAACCAATGCAGAAATCTCAGTAGATGCAGCGCAGCTACCAGAATTACCGCAAGGTGAATTCTATTGGCGAGATCTGATCGGCATGTCTGTTGTAACTGATAAAGGTTATAACTTAGGCACTGTTGATGACCTAATGGAGACAGGGTCAAATGACGTTTTGGTTGTGAAAGCAAACAAAAAAGATGCATTTGGCCAAGCAGAGCGTTTAATTCCTTTCTTAACAGATTCTGTTATTAAAGAAGTTAAACATGATGCAAGAGAAATTACCGTAGACTGGGACCCAGGGTTTTAATGTCACAAACGAGTTCGCTATGGGTAGGGGTGATAAGCCTTTTCCCGGACATGTTTGATGCGATTACCACCCAAGGGGTAACAGGTCGCGCAGTTAAAAATGGTCTAATCGACTTTAACTGTTGGAACCCACGTGACTATGCCACTGATAAGCATAGAACCGTGGATGATCGTCCTTATGGTGGCGGTCCTGGCATGTTAATGATGGTTGAACCATTGAAACAAGCTATCCTTGACGCCAAAAAAGCGGCAGGTGATGGTGCAAAAGTAATTTATATGTCCCCGCAAGGGCGCAAATTAGATCAGCAAGGTGCAAGCGAGCTTGCACAATCAGAAAAGCTGATTTTAATTGCAGGTCGCTATGAAGGTATAGATGAGCGAATTATAGAATCATACGTTGACGAAGAATGGTCAATTGGTGATTTTATTTTAAGTGGTGGTGAACTACCCGCGATGACGCTAATTGATGCAGTAGCACGATTAGTACCAGGGGTGTTAGGTCATAACCAGTCAGCTGAGCAGGATTCATTTTCGAATGGCTTGCTTGATTGTCCTCACTATACACGGCCAGAGACATTGGATGATAAACAGGTGCCTGCTGTATTACTCAGCGGAAACCACCAAGAAATCGCTAAGTGGCGCACAAAGCAATCACTTGGTAGAACTTGGCTTCGTCGTCCTGACTTGTTGCATAACCTAGCTCTGACTGAGGAGCAAGCGGCACTCCTTGCTGAATTTCAGCAAGAGTACCAACAAGCTTGTGGCTAGAAGACAGTTACACCTAGGAAAGTGAGAAATATAATGGCAAAAGTAAACCAAAATATTATTAAAGCGCTTGAAGAAGAGCAGCTTAAAACAGACGTACCAGCATTCGGCGCTGGTGATACAGTAGTTGTACAGGTACGTGTAAAAGAAGGTAACAAAGAGCGTCTACAGGCCTTTGAAGGTGTTGTAATCGCTAAGCGTAATCGTGGTCTTCACTCAGCATTCACAGTTCGTAAAATCTCGAGCGGTGAAGGTGTTGAGCGTGTATTCCAAACGCACAGCCCTCTTATCGATAGTATCTCAGTTAAACGTCGCGGTGCAGTTCGCCGTGCGAAACTTTACTATCTACGTGAGCGTTCTGGTAAATCTGCACGTATTAGAGAAAAACTTAACTAATACGCGCTGTTTTACAACGCAAAATAAAACGGGTTGCAGCCTTAGGTTGCAACCCGTTTTGGTTTTTATACCGCAAAAAAATTTTCCTTCCCTGAGAAATACCGAAATACTCCCTTCTAAATTATCTATTATCCCTTCATAAGCTATGCTATATGCACGTTAGGGCTTTGTGCTTTGGCTGTTATCCTGTTACTATAATTTGTATTAAAATCTTTACTTTTTTGTATATAAATATTTACGTTTTTAGGGTTTGAGGTGTGGTAACGTGGTAACAGTGAATGATCTAGCTGATTTAAGAGCAGGAATAGATGAATGTGATGCGCAATTGGTGGCATTACTGGCAAAGCGTAATGGGATTACAGAAAAAATAGGCGCAATTAAGCAACAAATCGGTGCTCCATTACATGCACCTGATCGCGAGGCTGATTTACTCGCGGCACGTCGTAAAGAAGCAATCGCACAAGGGGTTAACCCTGAGTTAGTTGAAGATATCCTGCGTCGTATGATGCGTGAAGCCTATCAGAATCAGCAAGGTAGCCTTGCTTGTGTTGCACCTCAGTTATCACCTATTGTAATTGTTGGTGGTGAAGGTGCCATGGGTCAGCTATTTGCACAACAGTTTACTCGTTCAGGTTATGAAGTGCGTATTTTAGATAAAGCACAGCAAGCACAAAGTGAAACGATATTAAAAGGGGCAAAATTGGTTCTTGTCAGTGTGCCAATTAATGCGCTTGAGCAAGTCGTCGCAGCGCTACCAACACTTGATGATGACTGTTTACTGGTTGATATTACCTCTGTTAAGCAAAAACCTTTAAAAGCACTTATGGCGGCTCATAGCGGCCCTGTAGTTGGCTTACACCCCATGTTTGGCCCAGATATTTCACACTGGGTAAAGCAAACGGTCGTCGTGTGTGAAGGGCGAGATCATGAAGTGGCTAAAGGGTTAATGGCACAACTACAAGTTTGGGGCTGCCAGGTGGTTGAAATGGATGCTAAAAAACACGATGAAGCAATGCAGATCATTCAGGTTATGCGCCACTTAACAACTTTTGTATATGGCCAGTTTCTTGCCAAGCAAAGCCATACACTCGCAGAGCTTCGCAGCTGCTCATCACCCATTTATCAATTAGAGTTAATGATGGTAGGGCGCTTATTTGCTCAATCTCCAGAGCTTTATTCTGACATCATGTTAGCGCAATTCGACGATGTAGAAGCACTGCTTGCCAATTACCAAGATACTTTTGCAGACACGCTCGAAAAGCTAAAAGCTGGGGATAAAGCATCATTGATTGCCGCATTTGCTGATGCAAAAGAATACTTCTCAGATGCGACAGCACATTTCTTAACGCAAAGTCGCAGCTTACTCAATAAAGCAAACGACGCAAAAGTGCTAGATTAAACAGCTCTAATCTAGCAAAAAAACTCTATCAAAAAAGCCCGCATCAAGCAGGCTTTTTAGTTTTAAATAATCGTTCTAGTGACCACCTAATGAGCCAGGTAACGCACCGCTGTGGTGATTGATTAAGCCCCATTGATACAGCAAGTCAGTCATATCTGAAAGGCTGAATAAGGTCATGCTCAAGCCAACAATCGTCAACACTATGGTATAAGGTAGCGCCATGTATACCATGCGTCCATAAGATAGTCTTAACACAGGGGCTAATGTTGATGTAAGCAAGAACAAGAAGGCAGCTTGTCCATTAGGCGTTGCAACACTTGGTAAATTAGTACCTGTGTTAATTGCCACAGCTAATAGGTCAAATTGATCACGGGTAATTTGACCTGCCTGTAACGCAGCAGCCACTTCATTGATATACACAGTACCCACGAACACGTTATCGCTGACCATCGACAGAATACCGTTGGCAATAAAGAACATCACCAGTTGCAGCTGACCTTCAAAGGTAAGCACCCATGCGATCACAGGAGTAAATAAATGCTGGTCGATAATAACTGCAACAATAGAGAAGAATACGCAAAGTAACGCTGTGAATGGTAGGGCTTCTTCAAATGCTTTACCTAATTGGTGCTCTTCAATAATACCGGCACTGGCTGTGGCAAAAATAATGACAGACAAACCAATTAAACCAACAGTGGCTAAGTGAAGGGCTAAACCTATGATCAACCAAACAGCAATGAAAGCTTGAATCGCTAAGTTCACTTTGTCGCGTGTAGTGCGTTTTTTCTCAAGCTTTTTAGCATGATCCGATAAAATCGTGTGGATGGGGGCAGGGAGTTTTGCGCCGTAACCAAAGGCTTTGGTTTTTTCGAGTAAGAAAGTAGTGGCAATACCGGCAATCATAACGGGTAAAGTAATAGGCAACATTCGGAAGAAAAATTCGCCAAATAACCAGCCAGCACGCTCAGCAATGATCAAGTTCTGTGGCTCGCCTACCATGGTACAAACACCGCCTAAGGCAGTACCAATTGATGCATGCATTAATAAGTTACGAAGAAAAGCACGAAACTCTTCAAGCTCTTGACGGTTTACAGGGCGAACTTGGTTATCGTCATTAATATCATGCTCGCTGCTAGAGTCTTTTCCTGATGCAACCTTGTGGTAAATACTGTAAAAGCCCATCGCAACGGCAATAACCACCGCCATCACCGTTAACGCATCTAAGAAAGCAGATAAAAAAGCCGCAGCAATCGTGAACGACAGCGACAATACGGTTTTACTTCGCACCGAAACAACCAGCTTTGTGAAGATATACAAAAGCAAGTCTTTCATAAAATAGATGCCGGCAACCATAAAGATAAGTAACAGGATCACATCGATATTCTGTACTATTTCATGTTCAACTTGGCCGGCGGTTGTCATGCCGATAAATAAGGCCTCAATTGCTAATAAGCCTCCCGGTTGTAGCGGGTAACATTTAAGTGCCATGGCGAGTGTAAAAATAAACTCTAGCACTAATACCCACCCTGCCAGATAAGGGTTAAGTTGAAATAACACCGGGTTGATTAGTAAAAACGCAATAATGGTGTATTTATACCACTGTGGCGAAGTCCCCAAAAAATTTTTAAATACTGCTGGTAAAACGCGCTGCTGCATGGCCGTACCTTTTAATAGTGCTGGTTGTTATTGTTAATAATTAGAAATTCAGTATATCGAAAGTATTGTTATTTGGCGTACTTTTAATCCAAAAGGTCATTTATTTAACTAGATCTTGTAGATTTTTATGCACTGCGGAGTTAGTTTACTTGTTAGTTGCAGATCATCTGGTACAATCAGTGAGTTGAACACCAAATGCGGTAAAAGTAGTTGCTAACTCAAGTGGAAATTGGATGAGAATTTTTAAAGCGAAAAGCCCAGCAGGTTTTGCTGAAGAATACATTGTTGAATCTATTTGGAATGGTGACTTTCCGCCTGGCTCAATTCTTCCTGCTGAACGTGAATTGTCAGAGCTGATTGGTGTAACACGTACAACCTTACGTGAAGTACTTCAGCGTCTAGCTCGTGATGGCTGGCTAACGATTCAACACGGTAAACCTACACGTGTAAATAACTTCTGGGAAACCTCGGGTCTTAACATTCTAGAGACGCTAGCACGTCTTGATGAAGACAAAATGCCAGAGCTTACAGACCAATTACTTTCTGCTCGCACTAATATTAGCGCAATTTATACCCGTGCGGCTATTAAGCTTGCCCCAGAGCGTGTAATTGAAATTTTATCGCAAAGTGAAGAGCTTGAAGACAGTGCTCAAGCATTTGCTGATTACGATTATAAAGTTCACCATGAATTAGCAGTAGCGGGTAATAACCGCATTTACGTGCTTATCTTAAATGGTTTTAAAGGTTTCTACTCAAAAATTGGCTGCCACTACTTCTCTGATTCTCGTACCCGTGAATTAGCGCGTCAGTTTTATAAAGACCTAACAGAGCTTGCTGAGCGTCGTGAGCATGATGGTGCGATTTCTATGATGCGTAAATACGGCCATCAAACAGGCGAAATCTGGCAGCAAATCCGTGGTGATATGCCAGAAGATATCATGGACTAAGCGTCCGTATTGATAAGTTATTATAAGAACCCAGCTAAAAGCTGGGTTTTTTTGTTCTGTCGGTCAATTTGCACACTAATATAGAGTTATCTCAATCCACGTTTATAGCGAATCAATTTTTCCGATTAAGCATATCGTTTTTTTCGATTGTTCATTTGTCTGTAACCTCATTAAACTATCTTGCAAATTATCAATACTTACTCTTGGTTTTTGATTTTTAGTAACCATATCTAAGTGAGTATTGCATAGGCAATTGGAAATAAACTCAAATATTTGGAGATAAAAATGGGTGTATTAGTTGGCCGTCAGGCACCAGACTTTACTGCAGCAGCTGTTCTTGGTAACGGTGAAATCGTTGAAAACTTCAACCTAAAAGAAACTATCAAAGGTAAAAAAGCAGTTATCTTCTTTTACCCGTTAGACTTCACTTTCGTTTGTCCTTCAGAGCTAATCGCTTTCGACAAGCGTTTTGAAGAATTCCAAAAGCGTGGCGTTGAAGTAATCGGTGTTTCTATCGATTCACAATTCTCACACAATGCATGGCGTAACACTGCCGTTGCTGACGGTGGTATTGGTCAAGTTAAATATGCACTAGTTGCAGACGTTAAACACGAAATCTGTCAAGCATACGACGTTGAGCACCCAGAAGCAGGTGTTGCTTTCCGTGGTTCTTTCCTAATCGACGAAGAAGGTAACGTACGTCACCAAGTAGTTAACGACCTTCCACTAGGCCGTAATATCGACGAAATGATCCGCATGGTTGACGCGCTAGCGTTCCACAGCGAGCACGGTGAAGTATGTCCAGCTGGTTGGACTGAAGGTAAAAAAGGTATGGACGCAAGCCCTGCAGGTGTTGCTAAATTCCTTTCTGAAAACGAAGGCGACCTATAATCTAGGCCTTAGTTAAAGAATTAAAAAACCCGCCAATTGGCGGGTTTTTGTTTTTAAGCTCAATGAGATTAGTTAAAGCGCATTGTTAGCTTAGTATAGAAGTAACGACCACGTGGGTTATGTACGCTTGATACATAGCCATATAAGTCGCCATCACCATCACCGATTGCAAACGGAGGATCTTCATCAAACACGTTATTCACACCCACAGAAAGTTTGATTTTCTCTGAGAAGTTATACGCAGTTTGTAAATCAACTAGCGTTTGTGAATCAACCATACGTGATGTGTTGCTATCAAAGTCTAAATTACCGTCAAAGTCGATATCTGGCGTATCTTCAAACTCGCCCGTGTAACTGACGTTCACATTAGTGTTGAAGTCACCCATTTCCCAGTTTGTTGAGAAAATCCAACGGTTTTCAGGATAACGATACTCGCCAGTGTAATCGCGGCCATCTTTCTTAAATTCGTTTTGGTAAGCCCATTCTAAATTGAATTTTAAGAAGCCGTAATCGTTCATCGCATGTGTGTAGTTAGCCGATACATCGACACCCGATACTTCTTGTGATGAGACGTTTTCAAAGGTGCTGTAAACTTTTTGGATTACACCTAAACTCTGACCATTTTGTGGCGCTAAACGCACACACACAGTGCTGTTTTGGTCATTACAGTTGTTATCATAGATAGGGCCGAACTCTTGCTCGTCAATCTTATTATCTTGGGTAATGCTCCATACATCGATTCCAAAACCAAATTCAGCGGTTGGTGCCCAAATGAAACCCACATTCCATGACTCTGATTCTTCAGCTTCAAGGTTTGGGTTACCTGCAAATTGGATATTGTAATCTAGAGCGTTACAATCCTGTCCTGTTGCCTGACAGCGATAAGTATCTACAAAGAATTGACTCTCTTCAGATGGACCTAAACCAATTTGTGCCAATGAAGGGGCGCGGAAACCTTGAGCCCACGAACCACGAACAGTGATTGAATCTGTAGGTGCCCAGCGAACAGCTACTTTAGGGTTTGTTGTTGAGCCAAAATCGCTGTAGTCATCGTATCGACCCGCTAACTGCAGTTCTAGGTTATCTGCTAACGGAATTGAAAACTCAATATAAGCTGCGTATTGATCGCGTTCTGCAGCGGCTGAGACAGACTCAGTACCAAAGATTAACCCACGTTGAAATTGGTCGTCTGGAATATCGTTTACATCTTCTTCACGGTATTCAATACCAGCAGCCATCATTACTACATCATCGCCAAAGCTGAATGCTTCACCACTGATATTTGCATCAAATGAAGTCATATGAGACTCACCACGGCGCACTAAGCTTGTCGTGATACGGTCAATAACTGCTTGGTCATTATAGGTGCCACCAAATGGGTTATAGTTACCTGCATCGATTTCTTGTTGTAAGAAATCAGTGCGCACCCAACCTTGGCTTCTGTCACCGGTTTGCATTGATTTACTGCGACCTTTTTGAACTGCTGCTTCCCAGCTCCAGTCGCTGATCTCACCTTTTAGGCCCGCAACAAAACGCAGCGTATCTGATTCAATATCCCATTGGCGAGGGCCGGCATCTACCGTTCTGTAGCGACCAATTTCGATGTCTTGGCCAAACGGGTTGTTAGGATGGCTTGCTGGTACTGTAAGGCCTGCATCTTCATCAAGAGGAGTCGGTGCACCTGCAGCTTGCGACGTATTATGTTGTACTGCAACTTCTAAGAAAGCTGAAATACCATTGTCGAAGTTATAATCAAATTGTGAGATAGCACCGACACGCTCAGATGCTGGGGTTACATAACCAAATGGGCCGTAGTCAAATAAGCAGCTGCCACTTGCAGTTGCATTTTCTGCCGGACAGGCCGGATCAATTGTTTTTTCACCATCTACATAAAAGTAGCCCGGGAAACCACGGGATGAGCGAAAATCCATACCGCCGTATGGTTCTTGGTTTGCTGTGCCTAAGCGGCCCATTTCATCTGAAGAAAGTGCGGTGTTGTTAAAGTAATCAATAATAATTGATGCACTGCTTTTTTCTGTGCTGGTACCCCAAACTAGGCTTGCTGTTTTTTCTTCGTAGTTAGGACCATCAGTACCACCATATCCAAGGTTTACTTCTAGGCCGTTAATATCTTTTTTTAAGATAATATTAACAACACCTGCAACTGCATCAGAGCCATAAATAGCTGATGCGCCATCCTTTAAAATATCTATACGCTCAATCGCAGAGACAGGAATTGAGTTGATATCAACGAATGAATTGGTAATGCTCTCAGCAAAGGCGCTAATAGATACACGACGGCCGTTAATAAGTACCAATGTAGCGTCTGAGCCTAAGCCACGAAGGCTAACTGCTGCAGCACCATTGGCTGTAGAGTCTTGGTTATTACCGCGAGTAGAAAAAGTACCATTACCGGCAACAGGCATACGCTCTAATAGTTGTTGTAGGTTGTCGTAGCCCATGTTATCGATGTCTGCACGACTGATTGATTGAACAGGTGATGGCCCTTCAATATCCGAGCGCTTGATGCGAGAACCTGTAACTTCAATACGCTCGACCTTTTCAGCTCCGTCTCGCTCTGCAGCAGCAGACATAAAACTTGTGCCAGCTAATGCTGCAACTGTAAATGCATAGAGAGGTCGTTGTATAAAGCGATGGGTGTTCTTCATATATTTCAATCCTTGTATAATTGTAAGAGTATTGTGAATTAATCACGACAAAGATTGATACCATGTAAACAGTGGTGAATGGAATAGCAAAAAAGTATGGGTTTATTAAAGGGTTGAAGTTCTTAAGTGGGAAGAGTCAGGACTGATACGGGGGACGAGCCTAACAAAAGGTTAGGCTCATTTCATAAATTAAGCTTTATGTTTCATCAGGCGTTCTTTTTCACGCGCCCAATCTTTATTTTTTCCGTCTTCACGTTTGTCGTGCATCTTTTTACCTTTAGCAAGGTGGAACTCCAACTTCACCCAGCATTTTTTCCAGTACATTGCAGTTGCGATTAATGAAAAACCTTCGCGTTCTGTAGCACCGATAAGACGATCGATTTCACGCTTATTTAAAAGTAACTTACGATACCTTAAAGGATCGCAAATTACGTGAGTAGAAGCACTGTTGAGAGGCTGAATTTGACTGCCAAGTAAAAATGCTTCGCCGTTTTTAATGTGAATATAAGTCTCAGAGATGTTTACTTTACCAGCTCGGATACTTTTTACTTCCCAGCCCTGTAGTTCAACCCCTGCTTCGAACTTATCGTGTAAAAAATACTCATGACGCGCTTTTTTGTTAAGCGCGATGGTATTACTTGTCGATTTAGATGATTTTTTCTTAGCCATAGTGGCTCATATTATACGTAAAAACAGCGTTTTTACATCGCTTTTTTAAGGCTTTGCAGATATTTTCGTGTTACTAAAATTTGGGGAAATAGCCAAAGCTTGCTAAAATTCGCCGACAAAGTTGGGAGTGAATATGCCGCAAATAGAAAAAAGTGCGCTGGTAATGTACAGCAGCAAAGAAATGTTTGATTTAGTGAATGATGTTGATGCTTATCCAGAGTTTTTACCACATTGCTCAGATGCAAAAATCGTTACACAACAAGCCAGTGGCATGACGGCCAGTTTAGAGATCTCAAAAGCCGGCTTAAAAAAGTGGTTCACTACCGAAAATACCTTTATTGATGAGCAAACTGTTGCACTACGCTTAGTCGACGGCCCATTTAAAAAGCTGCAAGGTAAATGGCATTTTTTACCGCTGGACGATAAAGCATGTAAAGTTCAGCTTCACCTTGAGTTTGAATTTGCTAGTAAACTTATTGAGATGGCTTTCGGTAAAGTATTTAACGAAGTCGCTAAGAACATGGTTAATGCATTTACACAACGCGCTAAAACTGTATATGGAGTTCGCCCATGATCACTGTTGAAGTGGTTTTTGCCTTACCTACAACGGCAACTAGTTTGCTGGTAGAAGTGCCAGTAGGCACTACAGCTGAGCAAGCGGTGATTAAGTCAGGTATTATTGATAAGTGCCCTGAAATAGACGCAAATAACCTAACGCTTGGGATTTGGAATCGTACTTGTAAACTGCATCAAGAAGTAAAAGATGGCGATCGCATAGAAATCTATCGACCGCTTATTGCTGATCCAAAGGATGCACGCAGACGCCGGGCTGAAAAAGCCAAAGAAGAGGGCCGAGCCAACAAAGTGACGGGCGGTCGCCCTTTAAATAAAGCATAAAAAAAGGGTAGCTTAGGCTACCCTTAATAATTTGCGCTGCTATTACTCTTGTTCAAGCGGCGTATTAAATTCGCTAGGTTGTTCATAGTCTCCCGACAACGAAACAAGCTTATCGTTTTCAAAGTTAATAGTGAGTGACTTACGTTGCTCGTTGCTACGACCAAGGTTGAATACGTACAGGTAGTGCCAGGTATTTTTATCAAATGAGTCTTCAGCTACTGGCTTGCCTAGTACATACAGTACTTGCTCGCGAGTCATATTTACACGAAGCTTATCTACATCTGATTGCTCTAAGAAGTTACCTTGAGGAATGTTGATTCGGTAAACCCAGCTTGAACACCCTGCTGTAGCACTTAAAGTAAGGGTAAGTACTAACCAAAAAGAAAAAGTTTTAAACGACTGCATTATTTGTTTGAATCCTTATTTTTTATACACTGCATGATACCGATTAGTCACAGAAGGTAAAACCCTTTTCAGTAATTGTTTTTACTGAAATGCGATTAACAATCACGAGGCACAGATTTGACCACAGCAAACCCAGAAAGTTTACAGCAGCCTATAAAAAACAACGAAAATTCAGAGGCCCTGTGGCATTTGTATATAGTGCAAACACGTTTAGGTCATTGGTACACTGGGATCAGCACTAACGTTGAAAAGCGTTTTATGCAGCATCAAGCGGGAAAAGGGGCTAAAAACCTCAAAGGCAAAGGGCCTTTAACACTTATCTATCAACAGCAGGTAGGTAATCGTAGTGAAGCAACTAAACTTGAAATAAGCGTAAAAAAGCTCAGCAAAGCACAAAAAAGGCAGTTTGTTTTAACCTCTGAACTACCCAAATAGCTAACTTGGAAGCCTTTCAATAAATAGGGCTATCTTCGCCATGGCATATTCGAACAATGTAAAGTCGATGTGCGCCGCTGTGTCAGTGCTTTGATGATGATGTTTATCGTGTCCGATGCCAAAATAAATGTAAGGGATCCCGGCTTTAGCGAATGAATAATGGTCACTTGCTCTGCGCCAATCAACTTTGAGATCAAATAATCGATTCAGCCTCGCTGACGAGCTAGTTGCCATAAAGGTTAGCTGCTCATCAGATAGGGTTTTAATGTCAGTTTGATATTGCGCTAGTGATTGCTTATCTAAAAACACATAGATACGCGGTTTTCGTGGGTTTACAACGAGCATATCTAAATTAATATTAAGTTTGATTTCGTCTTTATTAAGTGTTGATGCCAAGTACTCGCTACCATGTAGGCCATTTTCTTCTGCATCGGTTGCAACAAAAATTAATTGATAGGGCTGGGGGCTTTGTGCAAAGTGCTCAGCTAAATAAAGTAAAGCGGCAACGCCGCTGGCATTGTCATTAGCACCAGGATAAAGCCGACTGCCTTTTTGCCCTAGGTGATCATAGTGGGCAGTAAAAATAACTTTTTTACAGTTTTCACAGCGGCTATTTTGGGACGCAATAATGTTCCGTCCTTTAGCCTTGCCAAAGAATCCTGATTGATAAGTAAAACCTTGTTCATTAACCGAATAGCCAAGTGCTACAAAGCGCTCTACTATGAAGTCGGCGGCTAATTTCGAGCCCTTGGTATTCGTTTTTCGTCCTGCAAATTGGGCCGATGTTAGCGTTATGATGTCTTGTTCTAAGTCTGTATTGGCAAAAGCTTGCCCAATGCTTATCAGTACAGCACTAGCGGTAATCAATAAGCTTTGCAGTATGCGAGCGAAGCGCTTGTAATTTACTTTCGTAACGCTGTTTATCATGATCAAAGTCTGCTTTATTGTTTGCCATAGTTAAATACTTTTTAGCCAGTTTTAAGTCCCCCAATTGATAGTAGGTTCTCGCTAAACCAAAATCAGTATCATGCAGGGTTGGATTTAAGTCACGGGCTTTTTTGTAGTGCTTTAAGGCATCTTGATAACGGGCGGTTGTATAGGCGTCATTTCCTAAAGAAATATGATAATACGGGTTTGCTTGGCGCTTTTTATCAAGCTTGGCTAATATAGCTTGACCTTGCTCTTTACGATCAGTGAGGTTATAGAGTCTTGCTAAATTGCCTAATGCGGTGTTGTTGTCAGGATCTAAACTAATCGCGTATTGGTAGGCTGTTTCAGCATTTTGATAGTCACTTGTTAATCTGAATAATACCCCAAGGTTGCCCCATGCACCTGAGTAGTTGCTATCAATATCAACTGCTGCTTTGTAATAGCTAAAAGCAGTATCATAATCATGTTTTAGCATCGCAGCTGCACCTTTATTGTTATAAAACATTGCTGTGATGCGGGCTTTATTGATGTTGCTAGTTTTAAACGCTTCTTGGCGGCTGTTAGGGTCAAAGTCTATTACTAAAGAGCGCTCTTCTGGGTAAATGACTTTTCTATTTACCACAAGTTTTTGAGCTTCACTTACTTTTAAGTTGATATGGCCTGTGAGTAAATTAAAGCCATTATCAAGTGCCCAATATTCTGGGATATGCACTTTTTGAAATTGTCCTGCAAGGCTAAGGTAGTCAGCAAGACTATAGGCTAAAATCGATAACGATAAACAGTTGGCGTTTAAATTTGAGTAGGCTTGATTAGCGGTTAAGGTCGCACCAGATTGATAAGATAAAGACGCATCGCCATTTTGCAACAGGAACTTCAGCAAACGTTTAGTGCTTTGCAATGAACGGCTGTCTTTTGGAAAAGCACTATCAAGTTGCTCTTTAACATGTTCGCTTAATGCAAAAATCTCTTGTTGAGTTTCAACTGGGGTTTGATTAAACGTATTACTTTGCGTCAAAGCAAATGGTGGGGGAGCGGTGTTATTTTCTGTACTACTACAAGCTGTTAATAAGCAAAAGCTTGAGGCTAAAACAATGCTAGATAATTTCATCTGACCCTCTTAAATCATGGCCTAATACCATTTAAGTATAGGCCGTGAATGAAAAAGGGTCAGGGTTAACTGTTACAAAACGTGTCAGCGTTTATCAAACGTCGCAACAAGGTCATCAAGGGTTTGCGCACTGTTCGCTAAGTCTTTGATTGCTTGTTCACTGTCAATTTGTTCACGCATGACGTTATCACTAATGTCACTTATTTGCTCAATGTTACGACCCACATCTGCCACAACATTACTTTGCTCTTCGGTCGCAGTTGCTATTAAGGTTGCCATATCGTTTATTTCATTGGCAGCATCGTTAATGGCATTAAGTAATTCAACAGAGCTCTGCATTGCATCAACGCTTAATTGAGCTTGTGATTTTGAGTGATTAATATGATTAACCACTAAATCAGAGGTACTGGTAAGTTCACTGATCATAGTTTGAATTTCAGTTGTTGATTGTGAAGTGCGATTTGCAAGTGCTCTTACTTCATCTGCTACAACAGCAAAGCCTCGGCCGTGCTCACCCGCACGAGCAGACTCAATCGCCGCATTAAGTGCTAACAAGTTAGTTTGCTCAGAAATACCCCTGATAGAGTCAACAATACTGGCAATGGCTTGCGTTTTGTTGGCCAGCTCGTTTACTTGCTCGGTGATATTATCGATATCACATGCCAGCTCTATTATCGCTTCTTTACTTTGCGTTACCTGAGTATGGCTTTGTTCAGTGTTCTGCTTACTATTCTCAGTAAGCTTAGCCGTGTTCGCTGCGCTTGAGGCAATTTCTTGCACTGTCGCACCCATTTCATTAATCGCCGCAGCAACCGAGATAGTTTGCTCTTTTTGATTATCAAGCGCTTCTGAGTTCTTTTGTGCTTGCTGAAATACATGATCAGCGCTTTGTCTGATTTCACTACTCTCTTGAGCTACTTGGCTAATTGCAGTTTCAATCTTAGAGATAAATTGGTTAAAGCCTGCAGATAAGTTAGCAAGTTCTGGCTGCTCAGAGTCAGGAAGTCTATATGCTAAGTTAGCATCACCAGAGCCTAAACGGGTGAATAACTCAGCCATTTTCGACAGCGGCGATGAAAGCGTGCGTGCAAGCACTAAACCAGCAAAACTTGCGATCAGCGCAATCACTATTGCAAAGCTAATAATTTGCCATTGTAAAACCTGAATACTTGAAAACACTTCGTGCTTAGGCACTTGGGCAATAACAAATAAATCGGTGTTTTTAATTGGACTTGCAGCCACTAAGGTTGCTTCACCATTAAGATCAATCTCTCGTAAATTGAAGTCGCTTTGCGTTAGCAGAGTACGCGTGATACCTGTTTTATAAACGTCATCCAACTTAGCTTTAGCGACTTTTTTTTCGTCTTTATGCAGCTGAATGAGGCCGTTTTTATCGGCAACAAATACAAAACCTGTTTCTTCAATTTGGAAGCGCTGCAGCATAGCCTGCATATCGTCAATGCTTTTAGCAAGGCCTGCTAAACCAATGCCGTTGGTTTGCTGGTGGTTTACAAACATTTTCACATCAGTCGGTGATTCTTGATAGATACTGATAGAAAAAGGTTGTGCGGTGTTTGTAAACGCAAAAAACCAACCATCTTGTTCTTTAGTTAAAACGCGCAAGAAGCCGTCTTGGTTCCAATATTGTGCGGTCTCACGATTAGCCCACGAAGCGGTTGCTAAATCGTATTGCTTAACAAGGCGGTTAAGTTCTTTTAGCAGTGTTTTATCATCAGTATTGCCTGAACGCGCCCACTCTAATACAAATTCGTTACTAGAGAGTTGCTCAGCTGCACTGATCATTTGATTTATATCGTGAGTAATATAGTTATCAATAGCTTGAAGTTTGCTAGGTAGCTCAGATTCAATCATTCGTTGTTCGATGATTTGTTTTGCACTGTATATCGCTGTTGCGCCGATTAACGCAGCAACAATGAGGGCAATTGAACTGCCAAGCAGTGTAATTTTTTTAGTAATGGTGAGTTGATTTAACGCCATGAAAGAGTCTTAGTTTACAACATTTAAGTCAGTAATTTTAGCATACACTTTACAGATGACGAATCAATGTAGGGACAAAAAAAAGCCCAAAGCATATAAGCAATTGGGCTTGGTTTCTAACAAGCGAAACTTACTTTCCAGGGTTAAACAATTTTCTTCATTGCTGACATGTAACCACGTAGCTTGCTACCAATGATTTCAACCGGGTGCTCGCGTAGTGCTTTATTCACGGCAATCAAGGTTTGGTTATCAACTTGGTTGCTAGCACTATCAAGTCCTTTACCAATCACATCAGTGTCGATGTCTTTCATAAAGTCTTGTAGAAGCGGTAAACACGCGTGGTTGTATAAGTAACAGCCATACTCTGCAGTATCTGAAATAGTTCGGTTCATTTCGAAAAGCTTCTTACGAGCAATGGTGTTTGCGATAAGCGGCGTTTCGTGTAGTGATTCATAATAAGCAGATTCAGCGATGATACCTGCCGCAGTCATGGTTTCGAATGCAAGCTCAACACCTGCTTTAACCATTGCAACCATTAAAATACCTTGGTCGAAGAATGCTTGCTCGCTGATCTCTTGGTCGGTATTTTGTTGCTTTTCGAATGCAGTTTCGGCAGTTTCTGCGCGCCATGCTAGTAATTTTGCGTCATCTTCAGCCCAGTCAGCCATCATACCGCGAGAGAATTCGCCGCTGATGATATCGTCCATGTGCTTGTTATAAAGCGGGCGCATAATTGTTTTAAGCTCTTCACTTAATTCAAATGCTTTCACTTTTGCTGGGTTTGATAAACGGTCAAGCATGTTAGTTACACCACCATACTTAAGTGCTTCAGTGATTACTTCCCAACCGTATTGGATTAGTTTTGATGCGTAACTTGCATCAATGCCTTTTTCCACCATTTTATCGAAGCAAAGTAGTGAGCCTGTTTGTAACATGCCGCACAGAATCGTTTGCTCACCCATTAAGTCAGATTTAACTTCTGCAATAAATGACGATTTTAATACACCCGCACGATGACCGCCGGTACCTGCTGCATATGCTTTCGCTTGCGCTAAACCATGGCCTTGAGGGTCGTTTTCTGGGTGAACCGCAATTAATGTTGGTACACCAAAGCCACGTTTGTATTCTTCACGTACTTCTGAACCAGGGCACTTAGGTGCAACCATGATTACTGTTAAGTCTTCACGGATTTGCATGCCTTCTTCAACAATGTTGAAGCCATGTGAATAAGCAAGTGTTGCACCTTGCTTCATTAACGGCATGATGGCAGTTACAACAGCCGTATGTTGTTTATCAGGCGTTAGGTTTAATACCACATCTGCTGTTGGAATAAGCTCTTCATATGTGCCTACAGTAAAACCATTTTCAGATGCGTTTAAGAAAGATTGACGACGCTCAGCAATCGCTGATTCACGAAGTGTGTAAGAAACATCTAAACCTGAATCACGTAAATTTAAACCTTGGTTAAGGCCTTGTGCGCCACAACCGACAATAACGAGTTTTTTCCCTTTTAAAGCGTCTACACCATCAGCAAACTCTGCTGGGTCCATAAATTCACACTGCGCTAATTGCGCTAACTGCTCTCTTAAAGGAAGAGTATTAAAATAATTCGCCATTGTTAGTGTCCTATAAATACAATTTTGTTAGAAAATCAAAGAACCGACGTGGTGTTCTTTGTATGTATTAACACTATGCAATTTTTTGCCTTGCGTAAAATGATATATTTGAATTAAAGTATTTCATAAAATGAAATGGTGGCGATATGGATCACAAACATCTTAATTACTTTTTGGCGTTAGCTAAGACGCTGCACTTTGCCAGAGCCAGTGAGCTTTGCCATATCAGTGCGCCAACTTTGAGCCGCAACATCAAGCAACTTGAAGAAGAAGTTGGGGTAGTGCTGTTTAATCGGGACAATCGCACCGTAAAATTAACCCGTGAGGGTGAGTCATTTATTGAGTACGCTAATGCAACGCTTGCTAACTGGCACCGTTTTAAGGCTAATGTACAAGAGCCGCAACAGCATGTTTATGGCAATGTCAGTATTTATTGCTCAGTAACCGCCTCATATAGTTTTTTACACCAAATACTTGAGCAACTGCGAATGCAGCATCCATATATTGAAATTACCCTCAATACAGGTGATCCTGCTCTTGCAATAAATCGTGTTTTAGACGGCCATGAAGATATGGCAATTGCTGCAAAACCGATGAAGTTACCGGGGCAAATAGCCTTTACCAGCGTTGGTTACTCACCATTAGTATTGATAGCACCAAAAATAGTGTGCCCGATCAGTGAAAAGCTTTCTGACAATGAACAAATTGATTGGTCAGATTTAGAATTTATTGTTGCTGAGCAGGGGTTATCTAGGCAGCGGCTTGAGCAGTGGTGGCGTAAAAAAAATATCCATGGCCGAATTTATGCGCAGGTTGCTGGCCACGAAGCCATGGTTTCTATGGTGAGCTTAGGTTTAGGCATTGCCATGGTGCCCAAAATTGTACTAGATAACAGCCCACTTAAAGATAAAGTACAAATAGTGAGTGATGCGGAGCAGACTATTGCAGGATTTGAAATTGGCCTAGCTGTTTTAAATAAAGAGCGCCATGATCCGGCACTCAACGCCATTTGGAGTATTGCTCAATCACTTACTCAGCAAGCAATATAGTTTAAAATATAGTGGCTACGACTTTACTGCTAACTATATTATGTTGATACAAATGGTTTATTTTTATTAATTATTTAGTATTGGTTTTTGTAAAAAATGTTCGTGTTTTTTACTGGTTTTACGTTTGCAAAATCCTTTTTCATTGATTTTTCTCTTAGTGTTGTTAACTTAATTTAAATAATAAAATTTTCATGGCCTAGACTCATGATACTTTCAGCGCAAGCCGAACATTCTTTAAGCTACTCGAGCCATTGTTTGAAGCTCGCAATTCCTTTAATGGTAAAATACAAAATGCCAATTACACCGCTTAATTATGCGCTTTGGTATTGCTATGTTAGCGAAAAGAATCAAGACTTAAACAAAGAGCTTGATAGTATTATTAAAAAATACAATACCTGCAGTCATGAGCAGGCAAAAAAACTTTTCAACAAGTACTTATCTAGAGATGACTTAGCTCTTTTTTATCAGCTTTCGAGTGGCTTTAATGATGTTGTTGGCAGGGTGCATCAAGATATCAATGAAGCGCTTAGTTATTCAGCTGATTTTAACGAAGCCCTACAAGAATGCCGAGAAAAGCTAAATACAGCTGATATAAGCCAAGAAAGTGGCTTTGATGATGTACTTGATTGTGTAGAGCGTTTAAGTGATGAATCGGCTGCATTGCAAAGCCGTGCACAAGATTTTCAAAATCAGCTTGCGCTGGCTTATTCAGAAATTACAGAATTAAAACAAGAGCTTGTTAGGTCACGAAGTAAAGCCGAAAAAGATCCACTTACAGGGCTATACAATCGCGGTAAATTTGATGAAGATATCACGCGGTTTTGTCAAACCAATAACCTAGCCGAAGTCGCCGTTCTTACTATGGTCGATATCGATCACTTTAAGCAATTTAACGACACCTTTGGCCATCAAAAAGGGGATCAAGTTTTGCGTGCAGTTTCAGCAAAACTACTTAAACATGTATCTAGTGTTGGTCAGGCCTATCGTTATGGTGGTGAAGAGTTTTGCTTCACCGCACAGTTTGCCAGTATCAGTGACATGACTAATTTTACTCAGCAATTACGTCAAGCTGTAACCAAATTACAAATTAAAGATCCTAAATCTAATAAGGTGTTAAGCCAAGTAACAGCCAGTTTTGGTATTGCTATAAAAGCTAAAACTAGTAATCCAGAACAACTCATAGCAAAAGCTGATAAAGCACTCTATTTAGCCAAAGAGCATGGCCGAAATCGTATCGAAATCGTCGAAGAGTAACAAACTTAATCGATATATGTATCAAATTTGTGAATAGTTGTAACCTTGCAACGACAGTTTGTTCACATCTTGATATTATGGTCTTATTGCAAAAACCTCTTTGGTCGTAAAATAACAATGAAATCTCAAACGATCAGGATGTGCGCAGCGGTGTATGCCTTGTTTGGCATGCTATTGAGTCAAGCAAGTGCTGATGATTCAACGCGCACTGAACGTGAAAGCCGTGTGACAAATCAACAGATTGATACCCAGCAGTGGCACCTAAGTATTAATACGGGAGCTGGGGTGATCACGAACCCGCTTCATGGTGGTGATAACTTACCATTAATTGTGATGCCTGAAATCGCATTTTATGGTGAAAAATGGTTCTTTGATAATGGCCGTTTAGGTTATTCATTCCAAGAAAGCGATACTCATGTTGTTAATTTTGTTACCGAGTTCAACCCTGAGACTCGCTTCTTTATAGATTTTCACCCTAGCAATGTTTTCGCACTGCAAACATCGAATAGCTTTATTGTTGAATCGACCACTAGTAATGAACTGGCAGAAAAGTCAGTATCTACGAACGATATTAAAAAAAGACGATGGGCATTAGATGCTGGCTTAAGCTATCACTATATTCATAATAATCATGTGATTTCTTTACAGGCACTAGCCGATGTTTCAGGTGTTTATAAAGGTCTTCGTAGTGCATTGCAATGGCAGTCACATCACCAAATAGGAAACCTATCTGTCGCACCTAGTTTAGGGGTCTGGTACAAATCAGCCAGACTAAATGATTATTTTTATGGTTTATCGGCTAAAGAGTCCTCATATGGGGAAATAGATGTTGGCAGTAGCTGGCAACCTTATGCTAAAATCGACGCTCGTTGGCCAATGAGTGAGGCTAACTCTCTTCGTTTTCATTTAGCATATTATGACTACTCAGCCGTGGATGACAGTCCGCTTTTTGAACACACGTACTCGATGACTGCATTTATAGGATTCAATCATATTTTTTAATATGAAGTATTTTGTTTTTAGTCTGTGTGTGTTTGCTGCTGTTATTTGGGCTACCCCAAGCCATGCGCAAGCGACTCAGTTTGATATCACGCCAAAAGTGTGTGTTGTATTACAACAGCACGAATTTTGTGATCTTGAGTTAAAAATCAGCTGGCAAACACAGCTGCCTCAAGATCTGTGTTTGTTTCAAAATAACCAACAAATTCAATGCTGGAACGACAGCAAAAAAGGGCTTTACAGCCATAAAGCGCGGGTTCAGGTTGAAACAATATACTCCTTAGTCAATCCGCACACGGGGAGCAAAATTGCGACCGCAAAAGTCGAAGTGCAAAGCACCGAAGCAAAAACAACGAGGCGTAGATTACGCTCACCGTGGAGCTTTTTTTAATTCAGGAGCAACCAATGGCAAAGATTTTACTTGTTGAAGATGATCTCGGCTTACAGCAGTTAACACGTGATTACCTTCAACATAATGGGTTGGATGTTGCGGTCCTTGAACGCGGCGACGAAGTATTTGAATACCTTGAAAACAACCCAGTTGATTTAATGATTTTAGATGTCATGTTACCGGGTAAAGATGGCTTTAGCGTTTGCCGTCAGGTACGTGATAAATTTAGCTTACCTATCTTAATGCTGACAGCTAAAGGTGAGGACTTTGACCAAGTGATTGGCCTTGAACTTGGCGCAGATGATTATGTAATTAAGCCTGCAGAACCTCGTGTATTGTTAGCACGTATCAATGCATTGTTACGTCGCGGTCAAGCTACAAACAAAGCGCCAGAAGAGCTTAGCTTTGGCGATTTAACCATTGATAAAACTAGCCGCATTGTTACACTTAAAGGCAGTGAAATTACACTGACTTCTCATGAATTTGAGCTGCTTTGGTTGCTTGCGTCAAATGCTGGTGAAGTGTTAAGTCGTGAGCATGTTCATCAACACATGATTGGTCGTCAATATGATGGTTTAGACCGAACCGTTGACGTACGTGTATCGCGTATCCGTAAGAAATTAGGTGATAACAGTGATAAACCATACCGAATTAAAACAGTTTGGGGACAGGGTTACCTTTTCGTATCTGACGCATGGGATATGTAATTTTTAATGGGGAAACTATTTGCTAGCTTATATCTTTATATAATAGTTTCTCTGTTTCTAGTTAGTGGGGTCATAGAGCAGTTATGGCCCTACGAAGAAACGCAACAGCAAATAGCCCTAGACCAAGAATTTGGTAAATCTCTGTGGTTATTAAGCCAAACTGAAAATGGCTTAGCGACACTCCAACAAGAATTCGAAAGCGAGATAATTAATCTCACCGACCTTGCTTTACCAAGTGACCTAAAAACGCAGTTGCAAACTGACCACTACCTATATTTGTTTAACCAAGAGCAAAAAGTCGTTTGGTACATAGCCCTCAATAACACTCAGCTTTTGCAAGTAGGCCCACTTTCTATTGAGAACCCCAACTTTAGCTCCGTTTGGCCTTACTTTTTATTATTGACCGTGATTGGCGTGCCAATTGGGCTATGGAGCCTATTGCTGTGGCGCGATTTTAATAAACTTACTCTTGCTTGTGAGGCTGTAGGGGGGGCACAAGACTTTGAACTTCACGATGCCTCTAAATCATTTTTTCTGCCAATTACGGATACACTTAACGCGATGCAAGAGCGCATTCAATATCTTCTGGCAGCGCAGCAAGAGCTGACTTCTTCCGTTTCGCATGAATTTAGAACCCCCCTTGCGCGGTTAAAGTTCGCTGTTGCGATGCTTGAAGAGCAAATCGAGAATGAAAAATCCTACACTTACATTGATAACATGCAGGCAGATATTGCAGAGCTTGAAGCACTGGTGTCAGAAATGCTTGAATACGCGCGACTTGATTCACACCAACCAAGCTTAAAGCCCCGTTCCTGTGACCTGACAGCGCTTATTAACAGTGTGGTGAATAAGCTTGAGTTTGCTACTGATATAGAGGTCGCAGTGAGTGCTCCTAAGCAGCTCTACTACGAGTGTGACGAGCATTTTATGGCGCGTTGTATTCAAAACCTATTAGGTAATGCACAAAAATACGCAAACCATAAAATTCATGTAAGTGTTGAAGAATTAGGGGATTCAATACAAATAAGTGTTGAAGACGACGGCCCAGGGATCGCTAAATCTGAGTGGCAAAGTATTTTTAAGCCATTTACTCGTTTAGATAAAAGTCGTGACAAGAAAACTGGCGGCTTTGGGTTAGGGCTTGCCATTGTCGCTAAAATTGTTAGTTGGCATCAAGGGCAGTCTGAGGTGTGTGACTCACCATTAGGTGGAGCTAAATTTACTATTCATTTGTTTAAAAGTAACTCGCTTTAAATTGCAGGCATAAAAAAAGCGCCTAGGGCGCTTTTTAAAGATTAAAACCAAAAATAAACAAGTAGCAAAGTAATAGACCGCACTTAATTATAAAAGTTCGAAAAAAGTTTAATTATTTTTCATCTAATAATGGCATTAGCATTTTTTCAAGGCCATTGAGCTTCACTTCATACATCATTGCTAGCTGTGCACCTAACTGGGAATCAGGAAATCCTTGCTGTTTAAACCACACTAAATAAGGCTCTGGCAGCAACAATAAAGGGCGGCCAGCGTACTTTCCAAATGGCATCTTAGTATTTATGGCGCGTTTGAGTTGAGCTGTATCCATCTTTATCTCAAAGAAATTTTAAAGCTAGATGATACGGTAAAAAGAGGAGAGAAAATAGGCTGTGACGGGCAAGAAACAGCCTATTTAGTGAGGGATGTAGGCCCTCAGAATAACAACCACTAATTAATTACGGCGTATTAGTGTAGCTGGTGACGACGCTTTTTCGTGAAGCCAAGTTTATTTAGCTTAACGACAATAGCTGGGTCGTCGATTCGTTCTGGTGTCTCACCGTCACGAAGAAAATGATCACTTGGTACTTGATATACATCGAGCATCTTGTTGAATAGCACTGTTCTGATATCCATTGCAGTCATGCCATTATTTTGTAACTCATCAAGTTGCTGCTGAATATCTGAAAGTTTCCCAGCACGTGCATCATCCGTGTTTGCTAAAAACTCGTTGGTAAACTTATTTTTCATTTAAACAACCTCAATCCATCTAACAAGTGCTGTGAAATAAACAGCGGTACAACAACACTGTTAAACTTTTTTGTGTTAAAAATAGATACTTAGCTAAGCATCTTGAAATTAATTCTACTCTTTTTTTTAGCCTGATTGCTAATCTGGATGTAAAGCTTTGTAAATAAGCTTGACCCAATAGAGGGACTGATTTGGCTTGTCGTGAAAACTAGTTAGCCAACTAACTGAATACAGTGAAAATAATTCTCAGTACCATGAAAAGGTACCGAGAATTATTTTTTACATTAAGAGAAAAGTTTTTGTTTTACATGCTCTGCGAAGCCGCTACCAGCTTCTAAATAGAAGTTATAAGTAGAGTCGACCCCCATATCTTCTAGTTCTTTTTGCTGATCTGGGTAGTTTGCAATGGCTGTAACTTGACCTTCATAACCAGAAGCACGCAGTTGCTCTAAGGCAAAAATATTTTGCATGTGTTTTGGCATTGCAAGCATCACCATACCTACATGTGAGTGGTTTACCCGCTGCCAAAAGTCAGGGTCAGTGGCATCAGCAAGTAACACTCTGCGGCCACGTTTAATATGCTTATCAACAACATCTGGCTTAATATCGATACCAGCGACAAGGTTAGGGTGAGTTTGGCTGATTGTTTCATAGGCACCTGTACCAATTCGACCCATACCAAAGATCACGATTTTAGTGTCATTTAGATTAACTGGCAGCTCTTCTGCAAGACGGCTGTCGCTTTCAAATTTTAGTAGCCAATGTTCTATTTTTACATACACTTCATTCGAGCGTTTATTTAATGGTGATGCGAGTATAAAGGTGATTGACACAGCGATAGCCATGACGGCTAGCCATTCAGATGTGATCATATTGCTGGTGGCCGCAACGGCGCAGACAATTAAACCAAATTCACTGTAATTAGCTAAGCTAAACGCGCTTAATAGTGAAGTACGAGCACGTAATTTGAAGGCGTTTGTTAGCACATAATAAAGTGCAACTTTTACAGGCAAAACTAAAATAATGATGAGTGCAACAATCACGGCATGGCTGGTCAGCTCTGCATTCAAACCAATATTTAAGAAAAAACCAACCAGCAACACGTCTTTTAAATTAAGCAGTGACTTTGATAATTCACCGGCTTTTTTATGCGATGCGAACATCATACCGATAATCAACGCACCTAAATCACCTTTAAGACCTGCAAATTCGAAGGCCTGATAGCCAATAATTAGCGCAAAGAAAAAACCAAACAGGGGTAATAACTCACCATGCTTTGAGCGGTTTAATACCCAAAACATCACAGGGCGTAAAATAGGTAAACCCACTAATAATGCCAAAGCCCAAATGTTAGGTGCTTTACCTGTGCTGATGGCTAAGAAGATAACGGCAAAGATATCTTGCATAACTAAGATACCAATGGCGATTTTACCATGGAGGCTAGCCATTTCACCGCGTTCTTCAAGTACTTTTACGGCAAACACGGTGCTAGAGAAGCTAAAAGCAAAGCCGACTAATAATGCACTTTGCCAAGTAAGCTCGTTAAATAGTGGCAGTGCAAGGGCACCAAGCAACAACATAAAACCACTAAATAACGTACTGCTCAAAACAATATGCATTGAGGCGGGCGCCCAAACTTGTGGTTTCATTAAGTTTGATACTTTGAGCTTAAGACCAATGCTAAACAATAATAAAGTAACACCCAAGCTTGCCAACGTATTCAGCAGCTCGGTTGTCTTATATCCATATAGGTTGAGTGCAAAACCCGCTAATAAAAAGCCGATAAGAGGAGGCAGCTTTAACTGATAAACAGCAAAGCCACAAACGAACGCGGTAGCAAAGTAGATTAGTTCCATAGTTTTTCTTTTGACTTCATTTGTTAAAAGTGTAGCGAAATATTTGTAGTTGGAAAACAATATCAGACAGTAAGAGTTCAAAAAATAAGCACTTATACATGATTTATTGATTAATCCGCCAAAAGCATCATTTTTTCGCTGACATTAGCTTTTAATTGTGGTTAAGATGCATTAACAAAGGAATTTAAGCCATAGGTTAGAAGCTGGCTTAAGGAGAAAAGATGTTTAAGAAAATCCTTGCATCAGTAGGTATTGGTGCAGCAAAAGTTGACACTGTACTTGAGACAGAGCATTTACAACCGGGTCAAAAATTTAATGCCGTTATTGTTATTAAAGGCGGCGATGTTGATCAAGACATATCGGGTTTAGACTTAGCGCTGATGACACGTGTTAAAGTCGAAGGTGAAGATGGTGAGTACTTTACAAACCATGTAATTGAAAAGTGGCGAATTACAGATATCGGCACGATTGCAGCAGGTGCTGAAAAACATATTCCATTTGAAGCACGCCTGCACTCAGAAACACCAATCACAGAAATTAACGCTGGTTATAACCAATCACATGTGTGGCTAGAAACAGGCCTAGATATTGATTTAGCACTTGATCCAACTGATCGTGATGCACTTCATATTTATCCTAATGATGCCGTGAGCACGTTAATGGAAGCGATGAATAGACTTGGCTTTAGCTTAGTAAAAGCGGATGTTGAAAAAGGCTTCTTAAGAGCACCTACATTTCAATCACATTCGGGATGCTATCAAGAGCTAGAGTATAGACCAAACAGCCGAAGCCTATTTGGTCTACAAGAGATAGAGTTGTCGTTTGTTCCTGAAGCGCACAAAACTCATGTACTCATTGAACTTGATCGTGCCTTTAGAGGGGATGGTTATGTCGATTTAACCATTGAGCATGATCATGTAAATCTGTCGCAGCTGTGTGATCAGCTAGAACGATTATTTGCTTAGGCTAACTGCTATTAAGTTAGTTAAAACCCAGCTACGGCTGGGTTTTTTGTCTTCAAAAAGGAGAGTTATGTTTTCTGTTAAAAGTTATAGTGAACTCAGTAAAGATGAATTATTTGCCATTTTACGGGCGCGGGTTGATGTATTTGTGGTAGAACAAACTTGCCCTTACCCAGAAATTGACGAAGTGGATAACAATGAACTGACCCAGCACGTGTTCTTGTTTAAAGATCAACAAGTGGCAGCCTATGCACGATGTTATAAAAAGAATGAGCAATTTAGCGCATTTGGTCGTGTGCTGGTAGCAGAGCAATTTCGTGGTGAAGGACTCGCAACCAAGCTGGTGCAAACTGCGATAGACACATGTAAAAAGCATTGGCCTGACAAAGCGATTATGATTGGTGCTCAGTGTTATTTAACAGGGTTTTATCAGCAATTTGGTTTTGAAAATGTGGGCGATGATTACCTAGAAGATGGCATTCCACATCAAGATATGTGTTTGAAGTAGCCTAAATGGCCACTTCAAACATAAACATTTGTTAGCTTAACAGAGAGTTAGCAAATACGAGCGAAATGGCTAGTGGGCAAATAAACTTGATATACCATGGCCATACTTTCCAGAAGAAGCTATTGGCAGCTTCAGGGCATCCTTGTTGAATTTCTTTTAGCAGTGACGCGCGATGCCAAATCCAACCAACAAAAATACAACACATTAAGCCTAGAATCGGTTGACCAATCTTAGTGGTTAAGGTGATCACAAAGCCAAACAAGGTGCCTAGGTTAAAGACAATTGTAAAACTAATGAGCGCAATAATACCGCCAATGATCCATGTAGCTTGCACACGCTTTAACGCAAAGCGTTCAACAGCATAGGAAACAGGTGCTTCTAGCATCGAAATCGATGAGGTTAACGCTGCAATACTCATTAACGCAAAAAATGCAAAGCCAACAAAAATACCCACATTACCCATGCTAGTGAATAGTGCCGGCAGCACTTGGAATACTAAGGTATCTTCTGAAAGTAGTGCGCCTTCAGCAGAGAAAATTTGTACGCCTTGAGCTTGAGCAACATACATAGCTGGAATAATGAGTAAACCCGCTACAAAGGCAATGAACACATCGATTAAAGTCACATAAGCGCCTAACGATACTAGGTTTTCTTTTTTGCTAATGTATGAGCCGTAGATGATCATTACGCTGGTACCAAGCGACAATGAGAAAAATGCTTGTCCTAGTGCATTCACTAATAACTCAGGGTTTAAAATCGATGAAAAGTCTGGCACTAAATACGCCTTTAGGCCTTCCATTGCGCCATCTTGCGTCATTACATAGATGATAAGCATAAACAAAATCCCTAACAGGGCAGGCATTAAGCGCTTAGACCACTTTTCGATGCCGTTTTCTACGCCCTTAGAGATAATAGAGACGGTTAAAATAATAAATGCGGCAGTGAATAGAAGGTTTCTTGATAGTGACTGCTCACTAAGCCAAGTACCAGCTTGCTCTTGACCGGCTAATTGTGCAACAGGCTCAAGGGTCGCACTCAGCATCCAGCCAGCCACAATCGCATAGAAGCTTAAAATTAGACCCGCACAAATAATACCGCCAAAACCCACCATGAAGGCGAACTTCTTTTGCCATGCTTGATTAGTTACTTTTCGAAGTGAAGTGACGGCATTAGCTTGACCATGACGACCAATTACTAACTCAGCCATTAAAGCAGGATAAGCAAGACAAAATGCTAACACTAAATAAGCCACTAAAAACGCGGCACCGCCATTACTTGCAGTTTGTGTTGGGAAACCCCAAATATTTCCTAAGCCAACAGCAGAGCCTGCTGCAGCCATAATAAATCCAAAGCGGGAGCTGAACTCCCCACGTGATGCGCTCATATTATTGTTACTTCTCTATTTGTGACGGCGCTGACAATCTACTCGAATTAACACTAAATAAAAAGGGTTAATCATCCGCATTTTGGTTGTTCTTCGTTATGTGCGAGCTGTCAGCGTAGAATTCGTGCAATTGCGCATTACAATACGAAACAATGAACACAAATGAAACATGTTTATTGGCTTTTATTTTGGATTGTTAAGCTAAAACACGCGCCACCTAGTTGCTTACTTTTTGATACTTCGACCGTGCCATGATGCCAATCAACCACTTTCGCAACGATAGCAAGGCCAAGCCCGTAGCTTTCTCCATCCCGGTTACGATGTGTTTGTTCTTGGAAAAATGGACTAAATACTTTTTGCCAGTTTTGTTCGCTGACACCCGGACCGTCATCTTCAATTTTTATGGTAACGGATTCACTGGTACTCGTAGCACTGAGTAAAATTTCTGATTCAGCAAAGTCGCAAGCATTACTTAATAAGTTAACAATGGCCCGAGCTAACCAGTGTAAATCAGCACAAATATCATCGCCTTCAACGTGGTGATTAATACGCAAGCCTTGTTGTTCAAGCTTAGGTTCAATCTGATGGATTAAAGTCAGAATATAGGTTTCTAGATCAGAATGATTAAAGGTCAGCTGATTCGCTTTTTGCTCAAGGGTTGCAAATGCTAGATAGCTTTTTAGCATTGACTCCATTTGATCTAAGTCGTTTTCCATTCGTGCAAGATACTCAAGGCGCTTTTCGTCATTGCTACAATCCTGTGCTGCCTCTAGACCAAATCGTAAGCAGGCGATAGGTGTGCGAATATCGTGAGATAAACTCGACGCCATTAACTTATTTTCATCAAGGAGTTTTTCAATTTGACTCGCCATGCGGTTAAATGTCAGTTCAACATCTTTGATATAGGTAAAGTGAGACAAGTGAATACGGCTTTTTAAATCACCTTTAGCAAAGCGCTGTGCCGCTTCGTTTAATACCGTTAAACGCTTGGCCAGTGGCGCAATGATAAAGCCCATAAATACGCATAACCCAGCGTAGAACAACAAGGTGAGTAATACATCGTTGCCTTGCTCGTGTGTTAAGTCTTTATCTAAACGCATTTTTAAGTGGTGTGTGCCCAAAGCTGCTTCACTGTAAAGTAAATAGTAGCCTTGCTGATCTTCGAGGATAAGGCCACTAGGTTGGGTCATTTGTGTTAACAATGAATGAGGTAGCGCAAGCGACTGTGTAGGGCGATACTCTAGTTGCACAGCAAAGTTTTGATTAATATCCGCAATAGCTTGCTCACGATCTTTAGCATCATACTTAGCGAGTTGCTTTGCAAAGCCTTTAATCATTTGTGTTTCGCTAGAAAACACATCCTGAGGTGCTTGGGTTTGTTGGCTAAAAGCATCAATTAGCCAACCCAACACGATGATTGAAAGCAGGGCACTGCTAAGGAGTGAGATATAAAACTTTTTCACAGGCGCGAGTCGTTATTGCCAAGCGGTGGCAACAAGTAAATAGCCTTTGCCCCAGATAGTTTTAATTTTTTCAGGGTGCTGAGGGTCATCATTAAATTTTTTACGTAATGATGAAATCAGCACATCCACACTTCTGTCTAAGCCATCATATTCGCGCCCTTTCGTTGCCTTAAACACTGCATCACGTGAAACCACTTGACCTGCATTACTTGCTAAATAATGGAGTAGTAGGTACTCAGCGCTTGAGATATGAACCTCATCATTATTAAAGTAAACGGTACGTGACTCAGTATTGATTGATAATTTACCCACATTAATAAGCTCAGAGCTTGTGCTTGATTCGTGTGTATCTGATTTAGAGCGAAGTGCTGCTTTTATACGTGCTAATAAAGCGCGAGGGCGAACGGGTTTCATCATGTAATCACTGGCACCTACTTCAAGGCCAATCACTTCATCCATTTCATCATCACGCGCTGTTAGCATAATAATCGGGGCCTGATAAAACTGTCTTAAATCACGGCACACACTAATACCGTCTTGACCAGGCAGCATAATATCTAACAAAACTAAGTCAGGGTTTGTTTTACGCACCTGTTCAACCACTTGATCGCCACGTTGGCATATAGTTGTTTGGTAGCCTTGTTCAATTAAATATTCCGCAACCCAATTGGCGAGTGAAATATCATCTTCTACTAATAAGATAGTTCCGTAATGTTCCATTATTTACTCCTGCTTAGAACAGCCGCCAACGACGTTTCTTCTGACGATTTTGGTAGACCCACTGTAATTGTATTTCAGTGCTTGCGACAACCTTACCGTTATCACTGCTTATAAGTTCAAAACCTATGGTTTGTGCTGAATCAAATTGGTATCTAAATAAGCCTTTTTGTTGCATCAACCAGCACTGAATAATGTGCTTGCTTTGTGCGTTACGTAAGCAGTAATTACCAACTTGTTGCTGATGCCATGTTAAATCAACTTCTGCGTAGCAATTTCTGCCTTCACGCAGCGCTACGCATGTGTCGGGCAGTGCAACTAACGCATTTTCAATATCTTTCTTACCTACAGATTGCTGCTCAGCGAGTAATGGCCCTGACAGTAATAAGGTAAAGCACAAGTAATACTTAGAAAACATAACGCACGCCTACCTTGGCTTTATGCTGATACTCTTGAGAAATTATAGGGCTTTGGTGAATATCGCTTGAAAACCAAGTCGATAACCAACCAGTTAAAAACACCCAATGCCTGTTAATTGGGTATTCTGCATGAAATTCAAAAATAAGGCTGTAAGAGGTATCTGGATTATATACAGGGCGAGTTTCTAGCGCTTCAGCTTCTGAAATGCCAAAGTAGTAATTTGTAAAGTCTTCTGAATAGGCACTTAAGCCAACGCCAGAGCGAAACTCCCAATTTCGCCAAGGAATGATCTGGCTAAAAAACGAATTCATTACCCAGCCATTATGTGCTCCTGAAATATCATGTAAGTACTCAAATGATATTTGCGAGTTTTCAAAGCGACGTGATAGGCGAAGACCTACATCAAAGTCATAGTCGCGTGTTCTGATCCCTTCAAGCTCTTTAATTACTTCGTTACCATAAATATTTAAGCCTGTTTCATCAAAGCCAGATTGAATGTTGGTGCCGACAATATCTAAGCCCCATTCAAATTTATCGATAACACTATAACCAAGGGTTAAACCGCCGCTAAGTTGGCTTTGGTCGTAATCGAGGTAAAAGCTGTCGTAAGAAACTGCGAGGTGTACGTCTGGCTCTATGCCATCATTGTAAGAGTCCATGCCTACAAGGTAAGAATCTTCAATGTAGTAACCTAAACCAATGCCCCAGTCCCATGCAAAGCCTTGGCTTGGCTCTAAAGTATTGTCTGCATAATAGCGGTTACTTGCTTGGCTTGTGGTACTAAGCAAGGTTAAACATATCAATAATAGGGCACTGTAAGCTCGCAATGTTGCTTCCTTGTCTGTTAGAAAGGGTAATAGCTTATAGTATATTGTTAAGGAGTTCCTGTAATCTGTAAAAAAATGTACTAGCAGGAATTAGAAATGTAAGAAAGTGTTGCAAATTCAAGAAGGAAGCTGTTTGCCTATGGGCAGACAAACAGCAAAAGCTAGTTACTGAACCTTAATTTTATCGATTAAAATACTGCTCAGGTAGTACTGCATCATAGGTGTAAGCGCGCTAATTTCAGTGCGGTTACACGGGCCTTGCTCTTTTTTTAAGGCGGTCATTTGCGTGATTGTTTGATAAGCAGGAATCGTCACTTCTTGATTAATTCGCGCCATGCGAGCTTGTTCCGAGTTTTGTTCGTGCACAAAGCTCGCTACTTCAAGCTCATTCTTGATTACTTGCTGTTGCACAAAGCTATAAATTAGTGGTTCACGATGAAAGCTCGCGCTATCAATCGATGATTTTGCGAACCACACAACATCACCAGTTCGCTTGTGAGTTAAGCGCATGCTTACTTGGCCTAAAATAGTCGCACATTGCTGAACGGGAAACTGTTTTGCAACTTCATCAAATAAAGGCAGAGGCTTTTCTGGTTTGACTAATTGATATTCTGTGTCTTCAATCAGTTCAAGATCAAGCTGGTGAATAGATAGGGTATAATCTGCTTGAGTAGCCTCTTTAACTACATTTAATTGTTTGGCTGCAAGTGCTTCAGTAAGCTGACCATACAGGGTATCAGTCACACTGGTTTTGTCGGCAACTATCACCACAGTTTGGTTTTTACTCACTGCATGTGCAGGCAACTGTACTGACTTCACTTTAGGAGCTGCATGCTCTGTTTGGTACTCAACTTGAAAACGTTGGCTTTGTAAGCTAGGTTTCTTAGGCATCGAAAGTAATGGAGCTGGCTCTGGTTTAAGGGCGCAACCAGCTGAAATTAAAGTAAAAAACAAAACTACAAGTAAGCGCATGAAAAATAGTCTACCCATAAAAAATTAAGATTAAGCGTATTGTACGTTAGTCGAGGCAAAAGTTCATGATATTATGTTATGAGAAACTTCCTAAACAGACTTAAAAAAATAAATAATGAAGTACAGCTTATCTTTAATCTCTTTTCTTTTCTCTTTATTGCTACTTTTAGTGAGTGGCGAAGCTGCTTCGAGTGATAAGCAATGGCAAACATTTGTTGCTGATTATAATAAACACCTTACTCGTAAGTTAAGAAGCAAAGGGATCCCTGGTGGCTCATTGGCGATTGTAAATATTGGTCATGATGATTTTATTAACGGTATTGGTCGAACAAAAATAGAAAAAGGTCGCAAAGTCGATAAACATACCCGCTTTCGATTGGCTTCAGTCTCTAAAACCTTTGCGGGCTCATTAACCGCTAAACTTGCAGCGCAAGGGGAGTTTAATATTGATGACCCAATAAGTAAGTTTATTCCTGCTTTTTCTAATACTGCTTACAAAGATGACTTAAAAATTTATCACATCCTTAGTCATTCTAGTGGCCTAGTACCTAATGCATACGATAACCTAATTGAGTCGCGTATGAGTTACCCAGATATTGTCGAGCGGCTATTGACTGTTGAGCCTATCTGCAAACCAAGCGAGTGCTACGGCTATCAAAATGTGATGTTTAGTTTGATTGACTCAGTGATTTATCAATCAACACAGATGGACTACTCACATTGGATTTCAGAATATATCTTTGCGCCTTTAAAAATGGTGGATGCCAGTGTTGGTTTTGAGGGGATGGTTAAAGACAATAATTATGCTCATCCTCATGTACGCGGAAGAAAGCGTTGGTATACATCTCGTTTAAAGAAAAATTACTATAAAGTGCCTGCAGCTGCAGGTGTGAACGCCAGCGCAAATGACATGGCTATTTGGTTAAATGCGCAGTTAGGGCAATACCCTGACGTATTACCACTCGAAGCATTGATCAAACAAACCCGTCCTTATACACATACTAAAAAAGAAACTCGTCGCCGAGTTTGGCGAAGTCATGTTAAAGATGCTTACTATGGATTGGGTTGGCGTGTTTACAACTATGATGATGAAGTACTTTATTACCACAGTGGTTGGGTGCAAGGTTATCGCAGCGATATTGTAGTATTTCCGCATCTAAACATAGGGTTTAGCTTAGTTCTCAATGCAGAAACAGGGTTAATTAATGAATTAACTACCGAGTTTATTAATCGGGTTCTTAAATACACGCGAGAGCAAAAATAGCCTAGCTAAAAAGTTTAGTTACAAATTAATGCAAAATTATTTTTGCCTACAAAAAAGCCAGCATATTTGCTGGCTTTTTCTGATTCGAAATTTCACAAGGCAGGATTAACCGCGTGGTAATTGAATCTTTTTCTCTTCGCTTTGGCGATACAATACAATTGTATGGCCAATTGTTTGTAGTTTTGTTGCGCCTGTCTCGCGAACAATTGCATCAAAAATCAATGCTTTAGTTTCACGTTCATCTGTAGGAACTTTAACTTTGATTAGTTCATGAATTTCTAGAGCGCTTTCAATTTCAACTAAAACGCCTTCTGTTAATCCGTTTGCACCAAGTAATACAACAGGTTTTAAACTGTGCGCTTGGCCTTTTAAAAACTGCTTTTGTTTGTTCGATAATTTCATCATGTTACAAATTTTGCTGAATATGGCTTGAATTAAGGGTATTCTAACGCCATCTAAAGAATATTACTAATTAGTTACGTATTAATTTTATGGCAAATAAAAAACATTCAGCCAGTTCTAAGCGTTGGCTGAAAGAACATTTCGACGATCCTTATGTTCACGAAGCGCAAAAGAAAGGTTGGCGCTCTCGTGCGGTATTCAAATTAGACGAAATTCAAAACAAAGATAAATTAATCAAACCATCGATGACGGTGGTTGATTTAGGTGCTGCGCCAGGTAGTTGGTCGCAATATCTAGCAGAAAAAGTTGGTGATAAAGGCCAAGTAATTGCTTGTGATATCTTACCTATGGATTCCTTAGCAGGTGTTGACTTCTTACAAGGCGACTTTCGTGAAGAAGCGGTACTTGATGCACTATTGACCCGTATTGATGGAAAAAATGTTGATGTAGTTTTTTCTGATATGGCACCCAATATGAGTGGCAATACATCTGTTGACCAAGCTGGTAGTATGTACTTAGTTGAGTTGGCATTAGACATGTGCCACCAAGTTTTAAAGAAAAATGGCGCATTTTGTGTCAAAGTCTTCCAAGGCGAAGGATTTGATCAATACTTGCAGGAAGTACGTAATAGCTTTAAAGCGGTTAAAATTAGAAAGCCCGATGCATCACGCGCCCGTTCTCGGGAAGTTTATATAGTGGCGACAGGCTACAAACTGTAGTACAGTTGTGCTGCGTTAAGTTGAATTTAAATTAATTGGATACAAGAGGTTAACTCCTTGAGCGATATGGCGAAAAATCTAATACTCTGGCTGGTCATTGCAGTTGTGCTAATGTCAGTGTTTCAGAGCTTTAATGGTGGTGATCAGGCAGATCGCCAAACAAGTTACACTCAATTTGTTAGCGACGCTCGTAGTGGCGCTATCCAAGAAGTCTCAATTGAAAGCACCACAGGTACGATTACTGGTACTAAAACAAATGGTGAGCGCTTTCAAACCATCATGCCAATGTATGATAAAGACATCTTGAATGATCTTTTAAAAAGCAACGTTAATGTAAAAGGCGTTAAGCCAGAAGAGCAGTCATTCCTCGCCAGCATTTTAATCTCTTGGTTCCCGATGTTACTGCTTATTGGTGTGTGGATTTTCTTCATGCGTCAAATGCAAGGTGGTGGCGGTAAAGGCGCGATGTCTTTCGGTAAGAGTAAAGCGCGTCTGATGAGTGAAGACCAAGTTAAAACGACGTTTGCTGATGTTGCTGGTTGTGACGAAGCGAAAGAAGATGTAACTGAACTTGTAGACTTCTTACGTGACCCATCAAAATTCCAGAAGCTAGGTGGTAGCATCCCGAAAGGTGTGTTGATGGTTGGTCCTCCTGGTACAGGTAAAACGTTACTAGCTAAAGCGGTAGCTGGTGAAGCTAAAGTGCCGTTTTTCACAATTTCAGGTTCTGATTTCGTAGAAATGTTTGTAGGTGTTGGTGCATCACGTGTACGTGACATGTTCGAGCAAGCGAAAAAAGCAGCACCTTGTATCATCTTTATTGATGAAATCGATGCAGTAGGCCGTAAGCGTGGCGCTGGTATGGGTGGTGGTCACGATGAGCGTGAGCAAACACTTAACCAAATGCTTGTTGAAATGGACGGCTTTGAAGGTAACGAAGGTATTATCGTTATCGCTGCAACCAACCGCCCAGATGTATTAGACCCTGCGTTATTACGTCCTGGCCGTTTTGACCGCCAAGTTGTTGTTGGTCTTCCTGATATTCGTGGCCGTGAGCAAATCCTTAAAGTTCACATGCGTAAGGTGCCACTAGGCGACAACGTAGAAGCCGCAGTTATTGCACGTGGTACGCCAGGTTTCTCTGGTGCTGACCTTGCAAACTTAGTTAACGAAGCCGCGTTATATGCAGCTCGTGGTAACAAACGCGTAGTAAGTATGGCAGAGTTTGACGCTGCAAAAGATAAAATCATGATGGGTGCAGAGCGCAAGACCATGGTGATGAGCGAGCAGGAAAAAGAAATGACTGCTTACCATGAAGCGGGTCACGCGATTGTTGGTCGCATGGTACCTGAACATGATCCAGTTTATAAAGTGTCTATCATTCCTCGTGGACGTGCGTTAGGTGTTACTATGTACTTGCCTGAGCAAGACCGTGTGAGCCACTCAAAAGAGCTTTTAGAGTCAATGATCTCTAGCCTTTACGGTGGTCGTATTGCTGAAGCACTGATCTACGGTGAAGATAAAGTGACAACTGGTGCAAGTAACGATATTGAGCGTGCAACCGATATTGCTCGTAAAATGGTTACCCAATGGGGTCTAAGTGAAAAGCTAGGTCCATTACTTTACGCTGAAGACCAAAACGAAATGTACATGGGTGGCGGCGGTAGCCGTGCTATGAGCATGTCTGATGAAACTGCAAAAGTGATCGACACAGAAGTTCGTTTATTCTCAGATCGTAACTACCAACGTGCAGAGCAAATCCTTAAAGATAACATTGATATCTTACATGCGATGAAAGATGCACTAATGAAGTACGAGACGATTGATGCGGGTCAAATTGATGACTTAATGGCACGTCAGCCTGTACGTGAGCCTCGTGATGTTCATGACCGTCGCTCAGATGATAAAAAGCCTAGTGCGAAGGCTGAGCCTGTTGTTAATGAGACAAAAGCGGATGATTCAGTAAAAAAGGATGAAACAAGCCTTGATGACAAACCTGAATAGTCGTTAAAATATAAGAAGCAAAAGCCCCGGATGCCGGGGCTTTTTTGTAGCATAAAATTGGCTCACTATCGTTGTTGAGCAAATGCATGGAAGTTTGAAGGTAAAAATGACCGCTCTTAAATTACCTCGAGGTCGTATTTTACACCTCGACTCCCCAGTGGTAATGGGGATTCTAAATGTCACTCCTGATTCATTTTCTGATGGTGGAAGTTATTGCCAGCTAGACAGCGCTGTCAAACAAGCTCATATGTTATTAAATCAAGGTGCAAAAATAATTGATATAGGCGGTGAGTCAACTCGTCCAGGGGCACCTGATGTTTCTCTTGAAGATGAACTTGAACGCGTTATTCCTTTAGTGAAAGCGCTAAGAGCAAGCAGTGATTGTATTATTTCCATTGATACCAGCAAGAGTGAAGTAATGCGCCAAGCGATAATCGCAGGAGCTGACATAATCAATGATGTTAGAGCGTTACAGGAGCCTGGGGCGGTAGAGGTATTGGCACAATACCCAGAGGTGGCAATTTGCTTAATGCATATGCAAGGTCAGCCCCGTACTATGCAAAGTAACCCACATTATGATGATTTATTTGCTGACATTAACGAATTCTTTGCAGAGCGTTTAGCCGCGTGTGAGCAAGCGGGCATTCAGCAACAACGTATTATTTTAGACCCAGGTTTTGGCTTTGGTAAAACACTGGCTCATAATTACGAAATCTTAAATAAGTTTGATGTATTTAACCAATTCAAATTACCGGTTCTTGCGGGGTTATCTCGTAAATCAATGATCGGTAATTTATTAAATAGAGACACACATGAACGCTTAGCGGGAAGCCTTGCCGGCGCGCTGATTGCAGCACAAAATGGTGCTAAAATTATTCGCGTTCATGACGTACAAGAAACTGTTGATATGCTTAGCGTTTGGCAAGCATGTACTAAAGGAATTACAAATGAGTAAAACAAGAAAATATTTCGGCACGGACGGTGTACGTGGCATGGTTGGTGAGTATCCAATCACTCCAGAATTTGCGCTAAAGCTAGGTTGGGCTGCAGGTCGCGTTTTATCAAAAATTGGCACCAAAAAAGTCATTATTGGTAAAGATACCCGCATTTCTGGCTATATGCTTGAAACATCTCTTGAGGCAGGTTTGATTGCTGCTGGTATTGATGTTGTTTTGCTAGGGCCAATGCCAACGCCGGCGGTTGCGTATTTAACGCAAACGTTCCGTGCTGAAGCGGGTATTGTGATCAGTGCATCTCATAACCCATACCATGATAACGGAATTAAATTCTTTTCAAGCAGAGGCTTAAAATTACCAGATGATGTTGAGCTTGAAATTGAAGCTATGATGGATGAGCCAATGACCTGCGTTGCCTCTGACAAGCTTGGTAAAGCGCGTCGTTTAGAAACAGCTGATGGGCGCTACATTGAGTTTTGTAAAAGCCAATTCCCACAAGGTCTATCGCTAGAAGGTCTAAAAATTGTACTCGATTGCGCAAATGGTGCTACATACCATATTGCACCGTCAGTAATGCGTGAGTTAGGTGCTGAAGTAATCTGTCACGCCTGCGAGCCAAACGGGGTAAATATCAACCTTGAGTGTGGTGCAACCCATGTTGAAACGCTTAAACGCAAAGTATTAGAGCATAATGCTGATGTTGGTATTGCCTACGATGGTGATGGTGACCGAGTAATGATGGTTGACCACAATGGTCGTGTATTTGATGGTGATGACATTGTCTATATTATTGCTTGCCAAGCTGCAAATGACGATATTTTAGGTGGTGGTGTCGTTGGCACTGTGATGTCTAACATGGGTCTGGAAAATGCCTTAAAAGCGCGCGGTATTGGTTTTGCTCGCAGTAAAGTAGGCGACCGTTACGTAATGGAACTACTGCAAGAAAATGGCTGGAAAATCGGCGGTGAAAGTTCAGGTCATGTATTAAACCTTGATTTAATCAGCACGGGTGATGGCATTATCTCAAGCTTGCAAGTATTAGCAGCAATGGTTGCGCAGAATAAAACATTGCAAGACTTAGGGGCTGGTTTTACAAAATACCCAATGAAAATGATCAATGTTCGTTACCCACAAGGTAGCGATCCAACACAAGATCAAGCTGTAGTTGATATGGTAGCGCACGTTGAAGAACAGTTAGGTGATACTGGCCGAGTATTACTTCGTAAATCAGGAACAGAGCCTGTTGTGCGAGTAATGGTTGAAGCTGAGCAGGAAAAAGTTGTGCTTGATAGTGCACGTAAAATAGCTGAAGTTGTCGAAACTGTGAGCAAACAAACCGAGGCATAACAATAACCTCTTGTAACTTTGGGCAAGTCGAGTTAGTATCTTGCCCGCTTTCTAATGTGGAGTGGAATAATGGCAACACGTAAGCCGATGGTCGCAGGTAATTGGAAAATGAACGGCTCTTTAGAGCTTGTTGAACAGTTATCAACTGCAATCAAAAATGTTCAATCGGATGAACTGGATATAGTGGTGTTTCCGCCATTCCCATTGTTGAGTTCTTTGCAGCAACAAAACGTCACGTTTGGTTCGCAAACAGTCTCTGAAAACCAAGCTGGTGCTTTTACTGGTGAAGTTGATGCTCAGCTAGTCAAAGACCTAGGCGCAGCTTACACTTTGGTTGGTCACTCTGAACGTCGTAGTATCTACGGTGAGTCAGATGAAGTTGTTGCAGATAAGTTTGCGCGAGCGCAGCAAGTTGGCTTAACTCCTATCCTATGTGTGGGTGAAAGTGAGCAGCAACGTGAAGCAAACGAAACTGAATTAGTGGTTGCAGCTCAAATTGATGCTGTAATTAGCAAATTAGGTGTAGCAGCACTGAAGAATTCTGTGGTAGCATACGAGCCCGTTTGGGCCATTGGCACAGGTAAGACTGCCTCTCCTGAGCAAGCGCAAGCCGTGCACAAGTTTATCCGCGAGAAGATTGCTTCTTCAGATAGCGACGTAGCACAGCAATTAACCATCTTATATGGTGGTAGCGTGAATGAAAAAAATAGCGAATTATTATTTGCACAACCAGATATAGACGGCGGCCTTATTGGTGGCGCGAGTCTTAAAGCAGATTCATTTACTGCTATCTGTGAAAGTGCAAAAGGGACCGTATAAGATGTACGAAATTTTATTAGTAGTTTATTTAATTGTTGCTTTAGCATTAGTTGGTATGGTTTTAATCCAACAAGGTAAAGGCGCAGATATGGGTTCATCATTTGGTGCTGGCGCTTCTGGTACCGTATTTGGCTCATCAGGTGCTGGTAACTTCATGACTAAAACAACAACAATCTTAGCGACGATTTTCTTCGTACTAAGTATTGTTCTAGGTAACCTTACTGCAGGTCAAATCAAAAAGACTGATGAGTGGGAAAACCTAGAAGCTGCGCCAGCTGTTGAAACTGTAACGCCAGCACAATCTGATGTGCCTGCGACAGAAGATAAAACGTCTGACGTACCTAACTAATTAGCTTTGCTAATTATCGTTAAGCAGTTTTCACTCCTCAAGTAAACGTTAAGCTTAACAACATACAGAATTGTATGCGGATGTGGTGGAATTGGTAGACACGCCATCTTGAGGGGGTGGTGGCTTCGGCCGTGGGGGTTCAAGTCCCCCCATCCGCACCAAAAATTAAAAAGCTGTAACTCACTGAGTTACAGCTTTTTTCGTTTTAGTGCTTAATAAAACAAAATGCGCACCTTTATAGTGCTTTTATTCTAATGCCATTCCCCTGCCCGAAATTAACTCATTGATTATTAAGTGAAATAAAACTTGGAGCCTTCCTTGCTTAACTAGAGTGGGTATCTCTACTACTTTGAGGAAGCAAGATGGCAAGAATGAGTTATTTAAGTGCTATAGAACGCTATGAAGAGCAACAACAGCTTATTCATGAACTGCTTCTTTCTATACTTGCCAGTGTTCAGGCATCGTTGACTAACAAGCAAGCGTATCAACAGCTTGTCAATCAATATCCATTTCTAGAATTGCAATATTGCTTGAATGAACAAGGCATTCAGCAAGGTGATAATGTTTGTTTTAAGCGTCAGTACAACAAGAAACTGGGTCATATTGGGGCTGGGCAGGACTTAAGTGCTCGGCCTTATTTTTTAGTCGCTTCGTTAACACCCGTGCCGCATTTTACTTCGCCATATATTTCGACTGCAACTAAGCACCTTTGTATCTCAGTGATCAAAACAATCCCTTCAGGCAACGATGAACAGCAGTTTTTGGTTATCGATGTGTGCTTAACAGAGCTGATTGAATTTATTATGGGAGACACCAAGCGAGCCAGAATGACTCCTTACTTTAAGGTAGGTTATGGCCTGATTGTAGCTTGCTTATTCTGTTTGGTATTTTACCTGTTATATAAAGTGTTTGCCGGTATGGTGGACTTAGTCATAAGCGAAGATACCCAGTCAGACCCGCTTAAGCCTTTTACCATTATTATCTTTGTTACTTTAGCGTTGGCCATTTTTGATTTAGGCAAAACAATTCTAGAAGAAGAAATCCTCATGCATAAGGATATTTTTCGCCACAGCTCAACAAGACGTACGATCACACGTTTTATCTCAACAATTTTGATTGCTGTATCGATAGAAGCCTTACTTACCATGTTTAAAGCAGCACTCGGGCAAACTGAGTATGTTATACCTGCTGTATTGATGATGTTTGCTGTGGTAGGTCTGTTGATTGCACTGGCAATTTACGTTTACCTAGGCGCCAAGGCTGAAGATGTATTGACCCAGGTGCAACGCTTAAAAGTAAAACATTAATGAATAGGGCGCTTGTGTAAAACGCAGCGCCCTGAAATTGATTAAAGTGTACCGCCAATACCAATACTTGGGTTAACGTACACAGGGCCTACTTTAAACGGCGCATTAATATCTAGGCTTGCATAGGGCGTGCAGGCATTTAAAGCTAACATTGCAGCTGCAAGAGCAGCTAAGCGAATCATTTTTTTATTCATTACATTTGCTCCTGAATTACAATACCAGCACCCGCTGGATCACGAATAATGGCGACGCTGCCACTTCGTACTTTGTCATTTGGTGCCATAAGTACTATGCCGCCTGCTGCGGTTACTTTTAATAGGGTCGCGTCAACATCGGCTACTTTAATGTAATTCACCCATGTGTTGCCTATCTCGGCATCTGGTTTTTTTACAAAGCCAATCGCAGGTGTGCCATTTAAGGCTAAGTAACTGTAATTGCCATTACTAAGCGGTTTATTTTGTGCTGAATAATTACCAAGTGATTGGTAAAAGGCTTTGCTCTGCTCTGGGTTATCACTCCATACTTCTTGCCAAATCCAACCGTTATCAGTTTGCTGAGTTTCAGGGTCACCATTTACGGTATTGATCAGTGAAAAAACAGCCCCTTGAGGGTCTTCTAATACAGCAATAGTGCCACGGCCTTTAATTTCAGTACTGCTTACTAAGACTTTACCTCCGGCTTTGATAGTTTTTTCACTAACGGCAGCGATGTCTTTACTACTGATAAGGCTCAGCCAGTGGCTGGCATTTTGTTTATTATCAAGCTCTGCTATACCAGCAATTAATTTTCCGTCTAATGATGCCAGCGTATAGCTGTCGTTAACGGCTTGAAACTGCCAACCAAATACACTGCCATAAAATGTTTGAGATTGTGCCAAATTGGGTGTAATCAAATCATGCCACACAACGTGACCTGAGTTTTTTGTTCCTGAATCACTGATTGCAGGTAATTCACTTGAGGTAAGCTGGCAACCTGTCAATGAGACCGCTGTGACTGCCATTAAAATTGTGGCGCGTAAGGGGGTGAGTAATTTCAAAGTTTGCTCCTTGCAAAATGGGGTCAAGTAAAAGCATAGACCATTATTTGTTTGTTATTCAATCAAAAACGATTTTCCCAAAAGGCAAAGGGTTAAATAATTATTTTGCAAAAATACTTAAAGCTTTGAGCAATGCTGTATAGAGCAAGTTATAGGCGCTAGGATGGAAACAGAGTCATGAGGTATTACCGAGGTACAATTCACTTGCAATTTAGCCCGCAAGTTTATTGAGTTTGTCTATATTTCTTTCGCACCACTGCAAGGCTTTTTGTTTGTTTTTAACATTAATTTTTTGGTAAATCTTGTGCAAGTGAACACGCACAGTCGCTTCGCTAATAAATAAAGCATCGGCGATTTGAGGGCATGTTGCGCCAGAAGAAAGCAAGTGCAGTACTTTAGACTCTTTATACGTTAAGTTACTTGATTGAATTTGATGTTTTTGCTCAGCTTCGAGCATCACTCTCATCCATTTATCGCTCACTGTTCTTGGAAACCAGAGAGCTCCTTTTTTAATTTCTTGTAGCCCTTGTTCAAAAATATCTGTCTTGGTGTTTTTAAAAAATAACCCTTTTAGTTTCGGCCAGTCTTTTAATGGCAGCACATCCGCTCTATCAGGCATATTAAAAATTACCAAATGATGAAAGCCATGGATCTTCATAAACTCACTTATTAAATCACGGTTGGTCAAAGTGTCTAAAGAGTCGTAATTAAGCAGCAGAGTTTTATCATCGTTCGCAATACAGTAAGGAAGAGTCGAAGCAGGTGACACAAAATCAGCCGCGTTTTTATTAAAAAGAAAATCCATATTCACGCCAAAAACTATCGGTAAATGATAACAAGTAAGTTGTGTTGCTGATTATTACGTTTAAAAAATGAAATTCCAACAGAGGAAAATCTTGCGCACATTTTTGTTTAGTTAGCTTTTGCTAACTTGGCTGCACTTTATTAAACATTACCTGAGCTAGGTACTCTTTTAAAGGTGAGAAATTTCTGAAATTTATTTCTACTTGATTGAAAAGCAATAAAAATAACGTTCATTTTTTGTTCATTTTAATTGTGTTACCCAGAAAGTTTACTGCGATAATACAAAACTAAACATTTATTTTTATTTACTTTTATGTAAAGAATCTAGTGGCTTATAATTCGAAAATATGTAGGTAATGTGGTTTATTTATACAGTTTTTGATAAAAATTAAAATAATTATACATATTTTCACAAAACTGACATATAATACCCCTCCAGAGGAAAGATGCTTATACCTAAGCGTCTTTTTTTATGCCTGAAATTTACGGGTAAAAATACACACACGGTATCCTTTGGAGTTTTAATTGAAATTACGTCACCTCTCACAGTTAACTGTAGCCATTGTTGCTGCATTATCTACTTCAGCCTTTGCTGAGCAAGAAAAAACCACTGCTAAACAAGATGCTTTTGAAAAAATCGAAGTAACAGCGCGTAAGCGTACAGAAAGCATTTTTGAGTCGCCAACCGCAGTGACATCAATCGGTGAAAACCTGATTGATAAAGCGAACATGAGCAACCTAGAAGACATCGGTAAATACGTACCTAACCTAAATATCACTCGTTATGGTGTAGGTAATGCGGCCCATGCATCTGTATTTATTCGTGGTATTGGTTTACAAGACCACGTGATCACAACTGATCCGGGTGTAGGTGTTTACTTAGACGGTGTTTACCTTGGTCGCCAAATGGGCTCTAACTTATCATTACCAAATGTTGAGCGTGTAGAGGTATTACGTGGTCCACAAGGTACTTTGTACGGTCGTAACACATTAGGTGGTGCAGTAAATATTATTACTAAGCAACCTGGTGATGAAGGCATTGTGACTACAAATGCAAAAGTAGGTAGCCGTGGTCGTTTAGCCGGTGACGTTTACTTTAATAACAGCCTTACCGACACTGTAAGCATGTCTGCAAGCGTGTCTTATAAGCAACGCGATGGTGTAGGTGAAGCAATTAACCTTGCTAACCCAGAAAAAGAAATTGGTGAAGAGCAAGAGTTAAGTGGTCGTATGGCGCTTAAATGGCAAGCAAACAGCGACTTATCTTTTGTGTTCTCAATTGATGGTGTTGATAACGAATCAGGCCAATCACCATACACAATTGAACTAACGGCGCCACTTGACCCGAATGACCCATTCAATGGTGATTTCCCATTACTTACAGAAGACATGTTGCCAAGCGATCCTGATGACTTAGCAACGACGGTAGCGGGTATTGAGTCGACGGCTTATTCAGGCTGGGGTACTTCATTAACAGCTGACTGGGATATCAATAATACGTATACAGCTAAGTTCATCACCAGCTACCGTAGCTCAGAATACGAAGGGGGTCTTGATGATGATGCTGTTGCCCTTAACTTATCTGAATTCCCAGAAGAAGGCGGCGCAGATCAATATTCATTCGAAATCCAGTTAAATGGTAGCTTCGATAATATGGACTTTGTGTCTGGCTTATACTTCTTTAATGAAGATGGCTTCACAAGCTCTGGCCCGTTTGTATTTAGCCCATTCAACACACCTGATGGTCTTCTGAATGATGGTACTACAGCGTCTTTTGGTGATTATGGTTACTTTGATATCAACCAAGAGACTAACTCATACGCAGCTTATATCAATGCAAGCTATGACCTAAGCGATGATTTAACTGTGGGCGGTGGTCTACGTTATTCAAAAGATAAAAAAGAAGCCGATGCCTTATTCCCAACGTTTGCGACACGTAAATACGTAAGTGCTGATTTTGATGCGGTAACATGGGATTTAAATGCGTCGTACCAGCTTAGCAATAACATGAACGTGTATGGCCAAATCCAAAAAGGTTATCAAACAGGTGGTTTCCCACCGCGTCCATTTGGTGGCCCAGATCAATTTGTTTCTTTCGATGAAACAAAAGCTATTAACTACGAGCTAGGCCTTAAAGGTCAGGTACATGAAGATGTATCTATGATGCTTGCGGTGTTTGTCACTGATTATACCGACCTGGCATTACCATTCTCAGATCCAACTGCAGGTGGCGGTTTCGTTACTATCGTAGAAAATGCGGGTGAGTCTAAAGCACAAGGTATCGAGCTTGAGACAACAATCGCATTTACTGATGACTTTACGCTACGTAGCGCAATTGGTTACCTAGATTCAGAAATCACAGAAGTTGATGACGGTGTATTAGGTATTGGTAAAGGTGATTCACCAGCACTAACACCACGTTGGACTGTGATGGTCGCACCTTCTTATTTCATTGATTTAAGTAACGGTGGCACAGTGGCAGTTAACGCTAACTATTCATACCGTAGCGATATGCAAGGTCAATCAGTTTACAACCAAAGTGAACACATTGATTCTCGTGAATTAGTGGGTTTCAACATTTCTTACTTAAACCCGAACGGTGACTTTGAAGTGACTCTTTACGGTGAGAACGTGTTAAACGAAGTATACGATGTGGGTCGTTTACAACAATCTGGTTTTGTTGGAGTAATGCGCAGCAATGACCGCAGTGAATTTGGCTTAAAATTCAAAAAAGAATTTGAGCTTTAATTACTAACAAAGAAGGGCAAGTAAATACTTGCCCTTTCTTTTTAATTATTTTTCTCTTGCTCGCGTTTTTCGCGCGCTTCTCTTAATTCTTCAGCCAGTTCTTTTGCTTTTTGCTTGGTTTTTTCAGACAGCTCACCAGCTGCTTCTTTACTCTCAATCCATGCATCTAAGGCAATTTCTTTACCGTCGTCATACATGCTCAAGCCCATTTTCTTACTCTCTTCGAGTAACTCTTGCAGTGAGTCGTCGTTAAACTCGTTGGTGGCGTCTTTTACGTCACTCCAAGCATCATTTAGGGCTTGCTTTACTTCCTCTTTTGCTTCGCTGGCATCTTTCTTGGCTTGCTCTGCGTCATCACAACCTGTTAAGGCAATACAGCCTAATAAAACTAAGCTTGCTAATTTGTTCATATTTTTCTCTAATGGTTAATTAACTATTAAGCAGTATAAGCAATAAAAAATGAATATAGCTAGAACAGCACGATTAAGTTTTCGGTTAATGGATGAAAATGATGCCGAGCTACTTTATGAGCTCGATAACGACCCTGAAGTAATGAAACATCTCACTCGCGGCAAAGTATCCACTATGCAGACCATTAAAGAGGTGTTTATTCCACGCTTGAATGCCTATAGAAATGAGCAAAAAGGGTGGGGGCTTTGGCAAGTAAATATCATCGAGAGCAATACCTTTATCGGTTGGGTATTAGTCAGGCCCATGGGCTTTTTTGAACAGCCTGATTTTAGTGATCTAGAAATTGGCTGGCGCTTTAAAAAAATGAGCTGGGGCAAAGGCTATGCGTCTGAGGCTGCACTTGCCATTGCTAAAGCCGTAAGCGAGCCAGAAGAAGTAAAGTCGCTCAGTGCCACAGCACTTAAAGATAACCTAGGCTCAATAAAGGTGATGGAAAAACTAGGCCTTAAGTTTGTAAAAAACTATACCCATAAAGATGAGCAAGGTGAATTACCTGCAGTACTTTATTCATGTCCTAAAGAGCAGCTTAGCTAAGTTAACCGTAACTAATTGACCTTATCGGTTTCACATGTCTAAATGGTCAAAATAACATCAAGAAAAAGGAAGTACCATGGCAAATTTAGTCAAATACGCGGCACATCTGTTGATCGTTACCGCGATATTCTTTCATCCGTCAAGCTTTGCAAAACAAGCGGCTGTCGCGATGCCAGATAGTTACAGCAGTGATACGGCGCGCGCTATTTTAGAGCAAGGCGGTAACGCCGTTGATGCGGCAATTGCGGCACAGTTTGTATTAGCGGTTACTTTACCTGAAGCCGGTAACATTGGTGGTGGTGGCTTTATGCTGATCCAAAAAGATGGCAAAGGTGATTTTATTGATTACCGCGAAACAGCCCCAGCTGCAGCTCATCGCGATATGTACCTTGATGATAAAGGCGATGTTATTGATAACATGTCTGTGTACGGTATTCACGCAAGTGGTGTTCCGGGCAGTGTTGCTGGAATGTGGCTTGCCCATCAAAAGCACGGAAGCTTAGAGTGGAAGACTCTGCTAGAGCCTGCAGTTAAATTAGCCGAGCAGGGCTTTATTGTGCATCCTAAGCTAGCAGCGAGTATCGAGCGTTATATTGCGCGAATGGCCAAAAAGTCGGTAAACATTAACTTTGCTGATTACTTTGCCGATGCCAAAGAAAATAAGGTATTTAAGCAGCCGGAACTTGCCGCCACACTAAAACGTATTCGTGATCAAGGTAAAGCAGGTTTCTACGAAGGTGAGACAGCAAAGATCATTGCGACGTTTATGAAGCAACACGGCGGTATTATTACTGAGCAAGACTTAAAAGCTTATGAAGCTAAATCGCGTACACCGATTAAAGGTAATTGGCGCGGTTACGAAGTGCTCACATCGCCACCGCCAAGTTCAGGTGGTATTGCTATTTTGCAGTGGCTAAAAATGTACGACTTGGCAAAGCCAGAAGGAAAGCTTGAGCACAACTCGACCACCTATGTTCATATTTTGGCTGAAGTAGGTAAACGCGTATTTGCCGACAGAGCTGAATATTTAGGCGACCCAGATTTTTATGAGGTGCCAAAAACAGCTCTACTTGCAGATGATTACCTCAGCAATCGAGCAAGTACAATTCGCCCAGATGCCATTTCAACAACTGAGAACATCAAACCAGGTTTACACGAAAGTGAGCAAACAACGCATTTTTCTATTCTAGATAAGTGGGGCAATGCTGTTGCGAATACCACGACCATCAACTTAAGTTTTGGTAGCGGCGTGGTTGTATCGGGCGCAGGATTTATTTTGAATGATGAAATGGATGACTTTAGTGCCAAGCCAGGTGTGATGAATGTATTTGGTGCAATTGGTGGTAAAGCTAACGAAATTCAACCCCATAAACGCATGTTGAGCTCAATGACACCGACCATTCTACTTCAGGATAACAAAGTTAAAATGGTAACTGGCTCTCCGGGTGGTACCACGATTATTAGCTCTGTGTATGAGTCTATTTTAAATGCGGTTGAATTTGATATGACAGCAGAGCAAGTGGTAGACAGCCCACGCTTTCATCACCAGTTATGGCCTAAAAATGTGATTAGATACCACACTGGTCTTGAACCAAAGGTTGTTAAAGCGCTTGAGAAAATGGGTTATACACTCGATGAACGCCATTTTGGTGATATGCATGTGATCATCAATAAAGACGGTAAATTAGATGCAGCTTCTGAAGCATCTGGCCGTGGTAAGGCGATGGTGTTTTAATTACACCTTAAACCAGACACAAAAAAGCACCCTCGGGTTAATGCTGATCAGTTAAGAAGTTGATCAGTTGACCGATCAGAATGATCATGCACAATCCGTAGTTAGGCAACTAACTACGGATTTTTTTGTGAATATAGAACAAGCTCTTCATTCTGCTTTCGA
>NZ_JBECOT010000008.1:0-117707 GCF_040104395.1 Pseudoalteromonas sp. BZA4 | reverse complement strand
CAAACGTATTTTTATATTGAAAAATACTACAACTCAGTAAGAAGGCATGGCACCCTAGGGTATAAAAGTCCCATGCAGTACGAACAAGTTAATTAAACCCCGTGTCTACTTTATCGGGGTCAGATCATAAATCTGACAGCTGACGGCTGACGGCTGACGGCTGACGGCTGACGGCTGACGGCTGACGGCTGACGGCTGACGGCTGACGGCTGACGGCTGACGGCTGACGGCTGATAGTTAAATATTAAAACCAAAAAAGCCAAGCGTTTCGCAACGGTTGGCTTTTTCAGGTTTAGTTTAAGTCTAGCCGCTTAGGCTAGTGCTCTGTAATTAGCTCAGGTTCATTTCCTGAATGATTTCGTGGGCAATTTCCGGTGTAGTACTGACCGGCTTTTCGTGTAGTTTGGCTTTCATTTGCCCTTTACGATGTTTAAGTGATGCATCTAGTTTTTTAGCAGCACCTGCGATAGCTGGGTACATTACATCATCTTCAGCTTTTACTGATAAACGTGCGCCTTCATAGGTTGTACTAATCTCAGCCTGATACTTATTGTGTTCTTTTGAAAGAATAATATCGAGTGATATTAATGATGGAAAATGGCTAGCAATTTTCGAGAACTTCTCGTTGATATGAGCTCTAACAGCCTCAGTAACGTCAACATGATGACCAGAAATATTAATCTTCATAGGGTATCCTTTTTTCTTGTTACCTCACAGTTAGTATTGGGGGCGAATTGAATTAACACAAGCGAAAATTGCAGATAATTAGTAATTGATTGTAACCACAGATGATTTAGATCATGCGTTGCGGATAAAATATGCAAAAGCCCGCATTACACGGGCTTTTCAGAGAGGTTAACAACTACTCATTAACTATACGAACAACAGTAATCAGCAAATTCGCTGACCTTTACTAGAAAGGTAACATTTGCATCAACGGTAAATGACTCTCCAGCTTGCATTGTTTGCCATTCGCTCTCACCGGGTAATAGCACTTGCCAACTGCCACCGTTAAGCTCCATCAACTCTTTTTTGCTCGTAGCAAACTCAAACTCACCCGGTTGCATAAAGCCTAACGTCTTCGTGCTGCCATCAGCAAATACCACAGTACGGCTAGACACTTTACCGTCAAAATACACATTGGCTTTTTTCAGCACACTTACATTATCAAACTGAGACATCCTCACTCCTGCTGTTTTATTATTAAGTTACAGACAGTGCCAGTTGTCGGTTTAGCATTCAAGGGGAGCTGGGTGAGAAATAATCAAGTCGGGCTAGCTGTAAGCTGTCAGTTTTAAGCCGAAGGTGAAAATAGTGGAATTGCGGATTATGAACTTGATTCGTTTATCAATGAGTTAGATAACGAAGAAAGAAAATGAAGCCCTTTCAATTAACTAACAAGGCAAAATCTGACTTCTGGTATTCAACCAAAAAGCATAACTTTTCACGCGAAATAAATTTCACGCCTACGGTGAGGGGTTTTTAAAACTGATGACTGACGGCTGAAAGCTGCGAATGTGTTGGGTTTCACTCCGTTCTACCCAACCTACGGGGGCATAAAAAAGCCCGCGCTGTGGTTTTACAGGGCAGGCTTTTAAATTTTAGCGGCTAAAGCTTAGAACAAGGCGTTTGCTTTGTTTACGATGTTTTCAACAGTGAAACCAAAGTGCTTGAATAACTCGCCTGCAGGTGCTGACTCACCGAAGGTCGTCATACCAACTACTGCGCCGTTTAGACCTACGTATTTGTACCAGTAGTCTGCGATGCCCGCTTCGATTGCTACGCGGCGTGTAACGCTTGCTGGTAATACGCTTTCTTTATACGCAGAGTCTTGCTCATCAAATAAATCAGTTGAAGGCATAGATACCACGCGTACTTTTTTACCTTGTGAACGAAGTTCTGCAGCGGCATCTTGTGCAAGCTGTACTTCAGAACCTGTTGCAATAAGGATAAGCTCTGGCTCACCGTCACAGCTAAGTACGTAACCACCTTTTTTCACATCGGCTAACTGCTGTGCAGTACGCGTTTGTTGCTCAAGGCCTTGGCGAGTGAAAATCAGTGATGTTGGGCCATCTTTACGCTCAATTGCTTGTTGCCATGCAATCGCTGACTCAACTTGGTCACATGGGCGCCAGTTCACTAGGTTAGGCGTCAAACGCATGCTTGCGATTTGCTCTACTGGTTGGTGCGTCGGACCATCTTCACCTAGACCAATTGAATCGTGCGTGTAAACGAAGATGCTTGGCTGCTTCATTAATGCCGCCATACGTACTGCGTTACGTGCGTATTCCATGAACATTAAGAAGGTAGCACCGTAAGGAATAAAGCCTTTGTGCAATGCAATACCATTCATAATCGCTGACATACCAAATTCACGTACACCGTAGAAAATGTAGTTACCGCTTGCATCGTTTGCTTCTAGGCCTTTTGAGCCATCCCAAAGTGTTAAGTTAGAACCTGCAAGGTCAGCAGAGCCACCCATGAATTCTGGTAGTAACGGACCAAACGCGTTTAATGCATTTTGTGATGCTTTACGTGTTGCTGGGTTTGCTGGGTTTGCTTGTAGCTCTTCAATGTAGGCTTGTGACTTTTCAGCCCAATCAGCTGGTAACTCACCATTTGTACGGCGTTTAAACTCAGCAGCAAGTTCAGGGTGTGCACTTGCGTAAGCGGCAAACTTTTCGTCCCAGCTTGCTTCTAGTTGCTTACCTTTTTCTTTGCCATCCCACTCGCTGTAGATATCAGCTGGGATTTCAAATGCATCGCCAGTCCAACCTAGGAACTCACGAGATGCTTTGATTTCGTCTTCACCTAGTGGTGCACCGTGACAGTCATGGCTACCTGATTTGTTAGGTGAACCGTAACCAATCACTGTTTTACAGCAGATTAATGATGGCTTATCAGTGATGCTACGCGCTTCTTCGATAGCGGCGCGAATTGCATCAGGGTTATGACCATCAACATCGCTTACTACGTGCCAGCCATATGCTTTGAAGCGCGCTGGTGTGTCATCGCTGAACCAACCTTCTACTTCACCATCAATTGAGATGCCGTTGTCATCCCAAAATGCAACTAGTTTACCTAGGCCTAATGTACCGGCTAATGAACAGGCTTCGTGTGAAATACCTTCCATTAAACAGCCATCGCCCATGAATGCATACGTGAAGTGATCAACAATATCGTGGCCTTCACGGTTAAACTGTGCAGCTAGCGCTTTTTCGGCAATTGCCATGCCCACTGCATTTGTGATCCCTTGACCTAATGGACCCGTAGTAGTCTCAATACCTGGTGCATATCCATACTCTGGGTGACCTGGTGTTTTTGAGTGCATTTGGCGGAAGTTTTTAATTTCCTCTAGTGGTAAGTCATAGCCACTTAAGTGCAGTAGAGAATAGATCAGCATTGAACCGTGGCCGTTAGAAAGAATAAATCGATCTCGGTCTGCCCACTCTGGATTCGTTGGATTGTGCTTTAGATAATCGCGCCATAGTACCTCTGCGATATCTGCCATGCCCATAGGGGCGCCAGGGTGACCAGATTTGGCCTGTTGTACTGCGTCCATTGATAAGACGCGAATAGCATTTGCAAGTTCTTTGCGTGATGGCATGAATTCTCCTACCTTTATGTATTTGCGCTGGTTGTTTATGAAGCCCCATTCTTACTTATTGTAAGGGTACAGTGCAATTAAAAATCCGCATTAAATGCACCAATTATGGGCGTTTGTTAAGAACAATACGTTATTAGTAATTTTAAATAGACGTCTAGGCGTAAAATTACTATGCAAACATATTTGTTTTAGATAAAATACGCCCCTTAATTTTTTAGCGCTATTACCGACGTTTGTGAAGCGCAATATTTGTGAGCAGAAATACAATGGCAAAACATTTATTTACTTCTGAATCTGTTTCTGAAGGTCATCCGGATAAAATCGCGGACCAAATCTCTGACGCGGTTCTAGATGCTATCCTTGAGCAAGATTCTCATGCCCGTGTTGCATGTGAGACTTACGTTAAGACCGGTATGGTGATGGTTGGTGGTGAAATCACAACTAGCGCTTGGGTTGATATCGAAGAAATCACACGTAAAACAGTACGTGAAATCGGTTACACGCACTCAGACATGGGTTTCGATGCTGACTCTTGTGCAATCCTAAACACTATCGGTAAACAATCTCCAGACATCAACCAAGGTGTTGACCGTGCTCGCCCTGAAGAGCAAGGCGCTGGTGACCAAGGTCTAATGTTCGGTTACGCATGTAATGAAACTGACGTTTTAATGCCTGCACCAATCACTTATTCGCACCGTCTAGTTCAGCGCCAAGCTGAAGTTCGTAAAAGCGGTGAGCTTAACTGGTTACGCCCAGATGCAAAATCTCAAGTAACGTTTGCATACGAAAATGGCAAGCCTGTTGGTATTGATGCCGTTGTTCTTTCAACTCAACACTGTGATTCAATCTCACAAAACGACTTAGTTGAAGCGGTAATGGAAACGATCATTAAGCCGGTTCTTCCTGCAGAGCTAATCTCAAGCGCAACTAAGTTCTTCATCAACCCAACTGGCCGTTTCGTAATCGGTGGCCCAATGGGTGACTGTGGTCTTACAGGTCGTAAAATCATCGTTGATACATACGGTGGTATGGCTCGTCACGGTGGTGGTGCTTTCTCTGGTAAAGATCCATCAAAAGTTGACCGTTCAGCTGCATATGCTGCTCGTTACGTTGCTAAAAACGTGGTTGCTGCAGGCCTTGCTGACAAATGTGAGCTACAAGTTTCTTACGCTATCGGTGTTGCAGAGCCAACATCTATCAGCATCGAGACATTTGGTACAGGTAAATTAGAAGAAGCGCGTCTAATCGAATTAGTACGTGAGCACTTCGACCTACGCCCTTACGGCTTAATCCAAATGCTTGATCTTGAGCGTCCTATCTATCAACCGACTGCGGCATACGGTCACTTCGGTCGTGATGAGTTCCCTTGGGAGCGTACAGACAAAGCAGACGCACTTCGCGCAGCTGCTGGCCTGTAATAGGTTAGATAAAATGAAAAAAGCGCCTTTTGGCGCTTTTTTTGTGTCTGATTTAAAGGTAGGTAACTATCTTTTCGTAAACTGCGACACCCCAAACTAAGGCTAGAATTAGCAAGCTCAATGTCACTGCCGCAGAAGCCATATCTTTAGCTCGTCCCGATAATACATGATACTCAATCCCTACTCGGTCAGTGAGCGCTTCTATCGACGAGTTCAGTAACTCAACAATTAATAATAACAAGTAAGGAATAAACAACACTAACCAATGATTTAATGACTGCGCAAGAACCACTGACAAGGGTAATAAACACACCCCTAAATAGATTTCAGAACGAAATGCCGACTCTTCTTTAAATGCCGCTTTAAAGCCTTTAATAGAACACTTGGTTGCTTTTAAAATACGCCCAAAGCCAATACCATTTGGCTTATTAACTAGGGGAATTTTTGGTTCTTTCATTTTTTACCTACCCGCTCAGAATTAGCCTGATCATAATGATAAATTCTTACTCTGTCACCCAAATACGCTTGATTAAAAACTAGCAATCACCTGGAATGCTGCTGGTGTTTGCGCGGGAAAACTGATTGTTAGTTAATTGTTCTCTCAGTGCTTGTAGCGTTTTATAAACGCTTTTTAGCGAAACCTTGTTACTTAACCAATGCGGAATGGAACCACTTGGATCAGCATAGGCTTGATGGCTGACCAACAAATTACTTTGTTGCTGCTCTAAACGCCAATAAGCGGTGAGGTCCTCAATACGTACAACGCCAGAGACTTCGGCTTTTGCATAAGGCTGACTTTTGATTTGTAACTCAGTTTTGTGCTCATCTAATGCCCGATAACAAGAATAACTGACTAAATCTCTATCTGATACCGGCCAAGGCGAGTTAAAGTGGGTATAAACAAGGGTTTCTGAAGGGCTTAAGCGCTCCATTAGCGTCACGCTTTTGACATTTTCGAGCCAGTTTGCGGCGTTGTCGGTATCACTGAGCAATGCCATAAAATCACTGGCCTTGGCATTTTTTACCAGCACAGAAGCATTAATTTCTAAAATACCAGTTTCGTGCTTTTTATAGCTAACCTTTATGCCGTTTTGCTGTTTGTAGGTTTGCCATTCAATAGGGTTAGCTACTGCCGCGAGACTCAAACATGCTAACCCTATCCATAGGCACAAGCGCATTTATTTAAAACCAATAAGGGTCTGTATTAAATGACGCGTGGCGACTTTGCTCCATCGCACTAACCAAAAACTCTGACTTTTGATCAAGCCATGATTGAATTTTTGTCAGCTCTAAGTCGTCTTGCCCTGCGCATAACTGCTTTAAGTACTCAAGAGTGCTTAACTCATAAATACCATGGGAGATATCAACCCACGGCATACGGAACTCATTTCTGTCTTCTTTATCGAACAAGGCACCTAAGCAGTTGCCGCTGAGTAATGAGTTTTCAAGACGGGTGCGTAGTGCCAAATAGTCTTTATCTGTAAACACTTGCTGCTCAGGAATAAGCTCGTGCATGTCGTGCCAATCTTTAGCAAATAAACGCTTAGCAATATCGGCAACTGGTTTTTCTGCTGCCTGAAACTCAGCTTGCCCCCATGATTTGCGCCACTGTTTTTCAATTAACCAGGTTGTTAATTGTAACAATAAGCGGTTGTATCGGGTGCTATGAAAAAGAGTTTCGATATCTTCAATACTTGGCTGTAACTCTTTTAAGTCATTAATAACTTGAGTGAGCTCAGGCGCACTGTTGATTTTTTTGTAGTATGCGTGGCGCTTAGATGTGTAGGTTTTTAGCTGAATAGCATTTTCAACCCACGCTAATTCGCTCAATAACCACTTTAACTCTGTACGCAATGAGTCGGTATCGTCTTTACTAACAATATCGTCAAACAGCCAAAATGTATGACGAATTAAACGAATACCGTCGGTGACACGCTTAAGGGTTTTTAAGCTTGGTTTTATGAAGTAGCAGGCTTCATGTTTTTGTACAAAGCGAATCGCGTAGTTAATGCTTTCTACTAAAGCTTGTTCTTGGGTTGCACCACGTTTTAGTGGCACAAAACCAATTGATTTGCTTGCTTTTAATGGTTTGTCATCTGCAAGACGGTAACCTCGAGCAGCTTTAGAATAAAGCCCTAAGCGAACTTGGCTTTCACTAACCAGTTTATCTGCCAAAGCAAACAACTCATTACGACTACCTTCAATCAGTTCGATTTCAAGTTCAGAGATTGGCTCAACCTGACCCGACGCAGCAACTTCACCTTTGTCTAACACCACTTCAATTTTTGCGCCATTTTCGGTTTCGAGTAACCAAGTACGGCGTATAAAGTTAGTGCTAAAAATTGGGTATAGGTTTTCTGCAATACCAGACACTTGCATGCCATGCGGCCAAATAGCAGCATCAAATGCGAGTAAATCGGGGCGGTTACCTGACAGTGGTAAGTTGTATTCTGGGCGCTGATGTAAGCCGCCAACCACTTCGCCAGCAAGCTTGATAGTTTGTTCACACTCACCATCACAACAGCGAGTACGAAGGCCAATATCTAAAGCACGTAATTCTCGGCTTGGCGTATCGTAATAAGCATTTTGTAAATTGCGTGACGGTTTGTTAGTAACGGTTTTTGCAAATTGGGTAATTAATGCGGGGATCAGTGGAACAACGGCATCTGACACCAAAAACTTCAGTTCTATCTCAGTATCCATTCGCTTTGCGGAGTACATTTAAAATAAATAAGTGATCAAAATAAACAAAGCAGACTGTTAATGCAAATTTTTTCCTGTTTTTTACGGTTAAGCTCACGCACGGATTACAATATCAGCCTTGCTATTAATAGTTGAAATCCCTACTATCTCTATACATAAAGAAATTATAAATTTAGCCACTTCTAGGCAAGATCACATTAACAAGGTAGATTGATGTTAAAACAGTGTATTTTTGGGTTGCTCCTTGCGGCCACCTCTTTTATTAGCTACGCAGAAGAAGCACCAAGCAGCGACAGCCAAAACACCGCATACATAGTCGATAACCTGTATACCTTTATGCACTCAGGCCCAAGCAAAAACTACCGCATTTTGGGTTCAGTTGATGCTGGTACGCAAGTTGTGTTGTTGTCAGGTGAAGATAATGGCTACTTTAAAATTCGTGATGATAAAGATCGTGAAGGTTGGGTAGAGTCAAAATTTGTTACTGAAAACGCGGGTATTCAACAACAGTTTCAAGCGCTGAATAACGACATGACGGTAATGCAAGAACAGCTTCGCCAAGCTGAAATTGAGTTGCCACAACTACAAGAGCAGAACAAATCACTAACAGAGCAAAACCTAGCTCTTAGCAAGCAAATCGAAACACTTAAGAACACCATTGAGTCTGAGCGCAATGCAAAGCAAACAGCCAGTGCTAAAGAGAAGCGTCAGCTACTGACATATGGCGGCGCAATTGCATTTATCGGCTTACTGTTAGGTATTATCTTAACCGTGGTGTTATCTCGCCGTAAACGTTACGACGGCTGGGCATAAGCCACTAAATAGTCAATAAAAAAGCACCTGATGGTGCTTTTTTTGTATCTATATATCGAACCTTAGTCCGGTATCTTGTTTAATTTTTTCGATCACCATATAGGTGTGATGCGTACCTACCCCTGGGATATCAACTAAATCCCCCAGCACTTGGCGGTATTCATCCATATCAGACACTCGTACTTTTAATAAGTAGTCATAGCCACCAGCAACCATGTCGCATTCAACCACTTGTGGAATATTTAAAATATATTCACGAAAGACTTTAAATACCGATGTATTCGAGGTCACTAACGATACCTGCACATGTGCTAACAAGCTCTGGTTAAGCTTTGCTTCGCTAAGCTTTGCGTAATAGCCTTCGATGTAGCCTTCTTGCTCTAAACGTTTTACACGATCTAGACACGGGCTTGGGCTCAGATTTACCTGTTTTGCGAGGTTTACGTTCGATATTCTGCCATTTTTTTGCAGAGCGTCTAAAATTGCTAAATCGATGCGATCTAACATGCGTAATCTATTCGGACTGGTCATAACAGAATTTTATGCGGCTAAGTTAACGGTATGCCCTGTAAATTATCGTAAATCGAAAAATTTAACCAGCATATTCTGCTGGATTTTAATTAGAATGCACGAATTATATCAATGGTAAGAAATGCAATAAGTTCATTTCTAGACTCCACATACCAGAGGGTTACATATGCTATTTAATGGCGATTTGACAACTGAATGTCCAATTAGACAAAAGATCCGTGATTTCTACCGTATTGACGAAAATGCGGTTATTGATCATATTTTGCCTTTGGCTGAAGTAGGCGTGAAAGCGCGTAGCCGAGCGTGGGAACGTGCTCGTCAAATGGTTTTAAATATCCGTCGCGATCAGGATGGTCAAAGCGGTGTAGATGCACTATTAAATGAATTCTCACTTTCAAGTGAGGAAGGCGTTGTATTAATGTGTCTTGCAGAAGCACTATTACGCGTTCCAGATAAAGCAACACAAGAGTCACTAATTCGTGACAAACTTGCTAAAGGTGACTGGAGCTCGCATTTAGGTAGCAGCGATTCTTTATTTGTAAACGCCTCTTCTTGGGGTCTGTTAGTAACCGGTAAAATGGTTAACTACAGCGACAAGTCAAAAGAGCAGCAATTCGGTGTTCTTAAGAAAACAATTGGTCGTTTAGGTGAGCCTGTTATTCGTAAATCTGTGAACTTCGCGATGAAGATCATGGGTAAGCAATTCGTTATGGGTCGTACTATCGACGAAGCAATTGAACGTGCAGCCGATAAAGAGCAAAAAGGCTACGTATACTCATACGATATGCTAGGTGAAGGCGCACGCACAATGAAAGATGCAGAGCGTTACTTCAACAGCTACATGACAGCTATCCACGCGATTGGTAAAGCAGCAAATGGCCGTGGTCCAATCAAGAGCCCTGGTATCTCAGTTAAAATTTCTGCAATTCACCCACGCTATGAGTTCACACATCGTGAACGAGTTATTGCTGAAATCGTACCTAAGTTAAAAGAACTTGCACTTGCAGCGAAAAGCTACGATATCGGCTTTACTGTTGATGCTGAAGAAGCTGACCGTTTAGATATTTCTTTAGATGTTATTGAAGCGGTATTCAGTGATGACGATTTAGGTAACTGGAACGGCTTTGGTTTAGCAGTTCAAGCATACCAAAAGCGCGCTATTTTTGTCGTTGAGTGGGTTGCAGAGCTAGCTCGTCGCGTTGGTCGTAAACTAATGGTTCGCCTTGTAAAAGGTGCATACTGGGATACAGAAATCAAAACCACTCAACAAGATGGTTTAGATCATTACCCGGTATTTACACGTAAAGCGACCACTGACGTTTCTTATAAAGCCTGTGCTATCAAATTACTTGAAGCTCGTGATGTACTGTACCCGCAATTTGCTACACACAATGCCTACACTGCAGCAACAATCTTAGAAGTTGCAAAAGGTGATAACGAAGGTTTTGAATTCCAACGCCTACACGGTATGGGTGAGTCGTTATTCGACCAAATCGTAACCCAAGAGAAAATTCAATGTCGTGTTTACGCACCTGTGGGTCAACACGAAGACTTACTTGCCTACTTAGTACGTCGTTTATTAGAAAACGGTGCTAACTCATCATTCGTAAATGCGATTGTTGATACCACAAAGCCTGTTGAGTCACTATTACCTGACCCTGTAGAAACACTGCAAGGTTTACGTAACAAGTACAACACGCAAATCAAGATGCCAATTGATTTATACGGTGAAGAACGTGCTAACTCAAAAGGCATGGACTTAACTGATATCAATGTAATCACACCATTTAAAGAAAACCTTGATACCTGGTTTGCTGAGCACCGCATTGAATTAAGCGATGTGCCAGAAGGCTCTCTTCCTGTGAAGAACCCTGCAAATCACAAAGAAATCATTGGTCATGTGAAACTACAATCTTCTGACGAAATGACTGCTCTTTTAGAAAATGCAGAAAAAGCATTTGAGTCATGGTCACAAACGCCAGTAAAAGAGCGCGCAAACTTATTACGTCGTGTTGCTGACATCTTAGAGCGTCACCACGATGAGTTAGTGGCACTATGTATCAAAGAAGCAGGTAAAGTAACTCAAGATGGTATCGATGAAGTTCGTGAAGCAGTGGATTTCTGCCGCTACTACGCTGCACGCGCTGAGGAACTTTCTGAAGATGAGCGCTTCGAAGCACGTGGTGTGATCTTATGTATCAGCCCATGGAACTTCCCACTTGCAATCTTCTTAGGTCAAGTAGCTGCAGCAATCGTGACAGGTAACACAGTTATTGCTAAACCTGCTGAGCAAACAAGCTTAATCGCACTTCGTACCATTGAACTTATGCTATCTGTAGGCTTACCAGAGCACGTTGTACAACCTGTTATTGCTCGTGGTAGCGAAGTAGGTAAAACCATCGTTCCTGATGAGCGCATTCAAGCTGTTATGTTCACAGGTTCTACAGAAACAGGTACTGTTATTTCGCAAACACTTGCTGCGCGTAATGATATTCAAGTACCGCTTATCGCTGAAACAGGCGGTCAAAACTGTATGATCGTTGACTCAACCGCTCTACCAGAGCAAGTTGTTGACGATGTGATCAGTTCAGGTTTCCAAAGTGCTGGTCAACGCTGTTCTGCACTGCGTGTATTATTCTTACAAGAAGACGTTGCTGATGGCATCATTGAGATGATCAAAGGTGCTTTAAAAGAGCTTCACGTTGGCGACCCGTCATTGCTTTCAACGGATATCGGTCCTGTTATCGACGAAAAAGCACTGAAAAATTTAAATGACCATGTTGAATACTTAAAAGGTAATGCAACACTTCACTATGAGTGTGCTATTCCTGATAACAATGAAAATGGTGCTTACTTCTTTGCGCCTCGTTTATACGAAATCAAAGATTTATCTGTACTTAAGCGCGAAGTATTTGGCCCATGTGTACATATCATCCGCTTTAAAGGCACAGAGCTTGATAACGTGATTGACCAAATCAATGGCACAGGCTTTGGCTTAACAATGGGTGTGCATTCGCGTATCGAAGAGCGCTGTGAATACCTAGCGAAAATGTCACGTGCAGGTAACGTTTACATCAACCGTAATATGATCGGTGCGATTGTTGGCGTACAACCTTTCGGTGGACGTGGTTTATCTGGTACAGGCCCTAAAGCGGGTGGCCCTAACTACCTACAACGTCTAGTGAAAGAAAAAGCATCACCAGATAACGTACAAATGACAAACCTAACACCTGATGAGTTAGATACTCACCACTATTCAGGTGCAGCTGAGCAGGTTGCTACGTTAATGGATAACTCATTACGCGACGAGAAAATCTGGCGCGCAACACCACTGAACGACCGAGTTTCTGCTGTACGTCAATTACTTGCAAAAGTAGCGACTGTAGAAATTATCGACGAGCTTGCAGATGATTTAGCATTAACGCTAGCTGATGCCCGTGCGCAACTTAACCGTCTTGAAAAACACATGCGTAAGCACACTGTGTTACCTGGACCAACGGGTGAGTCAAACACACTTCACTTAGAGCCTCGTGGCTGTGTGGTTTGTTATGCTGATAAGAGTACGTCATTTAACTTCTGGGCAATTTCGATTATCACAGCACTTGCTGCTGGTAACACAGTAATCACGGTTGCTTCTGAGTTATTCTTTGACGAAGCAGTTGCATTCAGAGACAAGTTTATCTCAACAGGTATCGCTGAAGGTGTATTCCAAGTAGCTAAACCTAATCAGTTACAAGCTATCTTGGCGCACCCTCACCTTGCAGGTGCGGTTGTTGCAGCTCGTTCATCACGCTTAGGCTACTTCAGCCAGCAGCTAGCACAACGTAAAGGTGCAATCCTGCCAGTGATCAGCTCTGAGTACTACGACACGCTAATCAAGCGCTTACTAACTGAGAAAACAATCAGTGTTGATACAACCGCTTCAGGTGGTAACACATCACTAATGACCTTAGTTGAAGACGACGAGTAATCGTATAAGTTAAAGGAAATTAAACTTTCCTGAGCTACTTAAAAGCCCTCGCATTTGCGGGGGCTTTTGATTTTACAGATACCTTTTTATTATTCTTGTTTACCGAGCTACAAATTTTCTGCTAGTTTTATAGTAATGTATTCGACTAGAAGTAAAGGCTTTGAAAACACTCCCTATCAATCAACTTAAGCCCGGCATGTTTGTCCAAAGTGTGACAAAACAAACAGGCAAGATCCGTATAAAAAACCAAGGTTGGGTAAAAACACAGGGAAGTATAGATAAGCTGATCAAGGCTGGCATATTAGAAATAGCAATAGACCCAGACAAAACACTGACCTTAGACAGTGAGAATAAAGTGGTTGAGCAGCAAAATAATCCGCAACCTGTTGGCGAGACTAGTGCTTTTGACCCTTGGCACACAACCCATAGTGTGTCGGCAGAAATGGGCAAAGCAAACAGCTTATATAACGAAGCAAGGTCATTACAAAGCAAAGCCTTTGACGATATCCGCGATGGCAACAAAATTGATATAGCCCCTTTTAAAGAACTCGCAAGTGGCTTTATTGATTCGGTTTTTCGTAATCAAGATGCGCTTGCCTGTATCACTCGTATGCGTGAAAAAGATGCTTACCTACTTGAGCATTCTATCAATGTATCAATTTTGATGAGTATTTTTGCTAAGCACTTAGGTATTGAAAAAGCCATTATTGAAGAGCTTGCGACCGGTGCTTTACTTCACGATATTGGCAAGATCAATATTCCCGATGAGATACTCAATAAGCCTGGCAAGTTAACTGACGAAGAGTACCAAGCTATTCAAGATCATGCTCGTTTTAGTAAAGAAATTTTAGAACAAGCAGGCTTGAGCGGGATTGCTGTTGATATAGCAGGATTCCATCACGAACGCTTAGACGGCAGTGGCTACCCATTTGGTAAAAGTGGTGAAGAGATAAGCTTGTACGTACGTATGGCCTCGATTGTTGATGTGTATGATGCATTAACCGCTGAGCGGGTCTACAAAGCAGGCATGGAGCCAATTAAGGCGTTTAAAATACTTAAAGATGGCTGCCCAGATAGCTTTGACGGAGACCTAGTCACTAAGTTTATTCAGTGCATCGGTGTTCACCCAGTCGGCACCTTAGTGAAACTTGAAAGCCAAAAATTAGGTGTGGTCACTCACAGTAACCCTACAAGCCCTTTAAAACCTCAAGTTAAAGTGTTTTATAACGCTAAACATGCACGCTATACCGAAGTGCAAGATATTGATTTGGCTAACAGCCGTTGTCACGATAGCTTAGAATCAGCAGTCAGGCCGAGAGACTTTAACATCGACCTGATCCGCTTTTTTAAAAGTGCAATTCTACCTTAGCCCTTAAACTAAAGACTGGCTACTCAGGCCAGTCTTGTAATGCTTTTAACGTAAACTCATAGCCATCGTAGCTTAATAAGCTCTGCTCTGGTGTGATTTCAATGACTGATAACACGCCGATGTTATCTCCTTCGTATAACTCACGCCCATTTAACTTGATCCAGCGCTTCGATGTTTCTGAAGCATAAATATGCGCTTGGTATTTAATGGTAGGAATAAGGCTTTGTAATGCATCAGGTAAGAGCTCAATTGGCTCTGCATAAGACGTGTTTTTAGTGCTACGGGTAATATCAACACTATGTTTGTTATCAACATCTTCAACCGCTTTAGCAAAAGCATCTTTCAATGTATCTGGTACATCTTTGAGCTCATCATTTGTTGATGATTGAGAAGCAGGTTGAGTTGACTGACCATTAAGTGGCTTGCCGAGCACCTTGTATTTACTTAAATCAATGCCATTACTGCTCATTTGCTGCGGATTGATTTGTTGCATTGGCTGCGAAAACTGTGGCTGTGACTGATACACTGGCTGATTTTGATACACAGCTTGTTGCTGGTACTGAGGTTGTACTTGATAACCTTGATTTGCATACACAGGGGCTGAATTTACCGGAACTTGTACCCACTGATATTGCTGACCTTGCACTGGCACCTGCTGCATCATTTGTTGCGGTACAGATTGTTGCACTTGCCCTTGTTGCATCGTTGTTACTTGGGCTGGGTTATTGGTCGCTTGCGGGTTTTGGCTTTGCGCTACTTGCTGTTGCTTAGCGGGTTGCTGTGTTTCAGGACTTGCCTGAACCTCAGTGGCAACGTTTTCTGTGGTTTCATTACTGTTATTAACAAGCTTTGGCTGCTCAGCAACAGGTTTAGTTTGCTGTAACCATTTACCAATCGAAAATCCTGCCATAAGCGTTAATATAGCCGCCAGTAATAGCCCAAATGAAAAAGCTAAGCGTCGATACCGTGTTAATTCTTGCTGTTGTTTGAGCGCAAGTGCGGCTTGGTCATGATCAACGGCAGTTTGTGCGTGCTGATCAGATTGTTTAATTGCATCTAGTAATAATGACATAAATGAACACTCGTTATATTAGGTAGGATAAACCAATACCCATTCCTAATACGGCTAAAAATGAAACTGGGTAAAGCCAAACATAACTCGGCTCTTTATTTGCTACAGCAACAGGAGTGCTGGTTGGCGGCAGTGCTTCTGCGGCTGAGCGCATCACAAGCTCGCTGTCGATACTCAATTTTTGCTGTGAAAAAGCTCCCACTAAACAGCGCTCACATAATAAATTGATCAATCTTGGTACGCCTTGAGTAACCTGATAAATCGCTTTTAACGCATCCCCTGAGAACAATGCTTGCTCTGTGCCCGCTTTAAATAAACGGTGCTTAACATAGGCAAACACTTGCCCTTCTGTCAGTGGTAATAAGTGATAACGCGCAGTAATACGCTGGGCAAGTTGCCTTAATTCAGTACGTTTTAGTAGTTCTTGAAGCTCAGGTTGCCCTACTAATACAATTTGCAGCAGCTTTTTATGATCTGTTTCGATATTGGTTAACAAGCGCAGCTGCTCTAGCACATCAGGTGCGAGTAATTGTGCTTCATCAATAATTAAGATGGTGTGACCGCCCGCTTGATTGTTTGCCTCAAGGTGCTTTTTAATCACATCAGTAAGGGTCTTCAAAGTCGCATTAGTACTGTCATATTCAATCTTTAATTCGTCACAAATACTGGCAAGCAGTTCAAGCTGTGACAAAGCCGGATTATGAATTTGTGCCACTTGGGTGTTTTCAGGTAACTGCTCTTGCAAGCTTCTAGTTAGTGTTGTTTTACCTGTACCCACTTCGCCTGTTAACAAAACGAAGCCACCCGCTTCACCTAATCCATAGGTAAGGTGCGCTAACGCCTCTTTATGGCGCTCACTAAGAAATAAATACTCAGGATTTGGGGCAATCGAAAAGGGTTTTTCTGACAAGCCAAAATAGCTTAAATACACCGTGTTATTCCTTGCGTTTAAAATCACGGTCTATAATGGCAAAAAACATCGCTACTTAAAACCTTGTTTACATTTTATTGGTTAAATATCGTAAAATAGCGAAAAGGCAAAATTATAGGTGTTTTATGCAGGTTTATTTAGTCGGTGGCGCAGTCAGAGACGCCCTACTTGGTCGTGACGTTAAAGAGCGCGACTATGTGGTAGTTGGTGCAACGCCTGAGCAACTGATCAGCCAAGGCTATCAACAAGTTGGTAAAGATTTTCCGGTATTTTTACACCCACAAAGTAAAGAAGAATATGCGCTAGCGCGCACCGAGCGAAAACAAGGCCAAGGTTACACCGGCTTCATTTGTGATTTCACGCCAGATGTCACATTAGAGCAAGACTTAATTCGTCGAGATCTCACCGTAAATGCCATTGCTCAAGCTCAAGATGGCAGCTTAGTTGACCCTTTTTCTGGCCAACAAGACCTTGAGAATCGTGTGTTACGTCATGTCTCCGATGCCTTTAGTGAAGACCCTCTACGCATATTACGCGTAGCGCGTTTTGCTGCTCGTTATCATTACCTCGGCTTTGCTATTGCGCCAGAAACCAAGGCGCTTTTAATTAATATGGTCAAAGCCAAAGAGCTAAACACACTAACTGCTGAACGCGTTTGGTTAGAATGCGAAAAATCCCTCAGTGATGGCGCATTTAGCGAGTTTTTAAATGTACTTGATAGTATTGGCGGCCTGCATGTAATTAGCTCTGAGCTTGAAAGTAAATGGTGTGATGAGCTTTACCATACCTTACAAGCTCGCTTTGCCTATGCGAATAAACTGCAAGTTAGTGACACTGCGTTATTATTTAGCCAAGTTACCTTAGCGCTTTCAAGCGACGAGATAAAAGCGATGGCTAGTAAGATACGCTTACCTAATGAAGTGCGCGATTTAGCGCTATTTAGCCAAACACATCAAACAACGTTAAGTGCAGAAAAACCATCTAGCGAGGCCGTTTTTGCTTGCTTTAACCAACTTGATTTATGGCGTCGTCCTGAACGTTTTGAGCAAGTATTAAAGGTGTTAGAGATAAGTCAACAACAGCCAGTAGCCCGCTATGACTCTTTAGTAAATGCAGCCACGCAAGCACGAGCAGTCAGCCCGCAACAGTTTATTGCACAAGGTATTAAAGGCGCAGAAATAAAAACCGCGCTTGAGCAAGCGCGGTTAGAGATTATTAAAGGCTACTTTTCGTAGCGCACTAAACGCAAATAAACATCGGACGTTTTTGCGTGAAGGCTGTTGATGCCTTTATCAAATTGATACACCCAAGCTAGATCAGTGCGACTGATTCCTGAAGTGCTACTCCAGTAGTTTTGCAGCTTAGTCGATAAAAATGCGTTTTCGTTAATGCTAGGCTGCACACAACTATGCTCTAAAATACTTGCTAACTCTTTAACATTTGGTACATGCCAATCAGTGTAATCAGCAAAAGTTGCATTTTCAGCCCCGCGTAAAGCTTCGCCCCAAGTAAGTTGCTGGCTCGTGCCCTCGCAAGTATCTGTGTCACTATCATAGCTTTGACCAAACGTACAACGTTGCCACATAAGACCCGTTTCGCTATCACTTACAGTGCCATCTTCATTAATTACAAAACGGCTATCAGGGGTCGTCTCATTGACGGCGCTGTAACATACTTGCGCAGCAGCAAAACCCGATTGCAGAGCAATACCGGTAATTACTGTGATTAAAGGTAACTTTCGCATATTACTCTCCCGGCGTTCTAACTAAGCGCACAAAGGCGGTATTACTTTTTGGATATGCTAAGTCATTAGCACTACTCATATCGATAATATAAGCTTGCGATAAACTCGTACCATCTGCCGCTGTTTGCGAAGTCCAATAAGGCATAAATGAGCTGCTATCACTGCTTAGCTGAGTATCACTTGGTTGATTTGGGAAGAAATCACTATTAAGTAACGTAGACTCACCTTGCTTGGCATAATCTAATAACCCTAATAACTCGGTGTAAGTTGGCACACGCCAATTTGTACCACCGCAAAAATCGTTGCTGTTCACATAATTAATGTAAGTTTGCAGGCCACAGTCGCTGGTGCTTGGGCAAGTAGAGCTCGCAGCCCCTTGCACACTGCCTGTTTGCACACCACTTGAACCATTTAAATACCAAGTATAATGGTTTGTTGCTGCACGATCAGCTGTCGACGGTGGTAATGTTGAACTGGCTTCTTTTACTTCCCAAATAAGACCCGTGACGTTATCGCGTACACAACTAAAGCTGGTCGCATCATCAGGTAGTTCGTCGGCATATTCGTTCATTTTAGTAAAATCAAACGCTAAGTCACCCTGACCTACTTTATCTAGTTGGTTTGCGACACTATCACGACCTACATCGGCGTCTTGGCTTGGGAAGTCTTCGCTGTCACAATTAATTTTTTGTGAGTTGTTATAGCAATCACTCATGCCTGTATCGTTAATTAAACCAAGTGGTTTTGGGCTAATATCGATAATCACAGTATCAGTGTCGCTTCGCGATTTACTGTCGGTCACGGTAACTTCAAAACTAAGCTCTGAATCGGTATCAACATCAGGGGCTACAAACGTCGTGATACACTGGTTCTGATTTGCCAAGGTCACGGTTTCGCCTGTTAATTGCTGCCAAAAACATGACTTTGTTGCCGTCACAATTTCACTATTGCTGGCATCAAGGGTAACGGTATCAAACTCGATAACCTGCTGATCTTCGCCTGCATCCGCAATAATTACTTCAACGGTTTTGTTTAAGGTAAACGACGCCTCAGTGCTTGCTGAGCCACCTTCATCATCCGTTACAGTTAAACGCCACGTCATCGCTGTATTTGATTCAAGTAGTGGGTGAGTAAAGCTAATGGTTTGATTGTTGTAGCTGTCAGCCGTTAAATCAGGGCCATCAAGTTGAGTCCACAAGTAACTGTCAACTGAGCCATTTTCATCAATATCAGCAGACTCTTCGCCACTTAATGTAATAACATCATTATATTGCGATGGTAACTCTTCAGGAGCTGTTTGCGTGATCACTGCAACAGGCAGTTGGTTATTTGATGTAATAAAAATACTAACCTGATCGGAAACAAGTTGCCCATCGGTTTGATAATTCACTTTTAAAACAAGTTCAGAGTCGAGTTTAATATCAGGCGCGGTAATGGTTTGTTCAGCGCCCTCTGCAGGGAACCCTTCTAGTGCGGGGCCACTGACTCGCTCCCAAGTAAAGGTGCCATCAGCTGGTGAGCCTTGGGCAGAGACAGTAAATTCACTTTTTTCAATAATTTGCTGATCTGAGCCTGCATTAACTGTTGCTGCCACTGGATTCGAATCACTCGAACCGCCACCGCCGCCACAGGCTGTTAATGTCGTTAATGCAACTAGGGTAAGAGGCACTAATCTCATGTTTACCACCTTAAAATGCAAAGTCGGTCATGGCCGACTGCCAAATAAGCTAATAACAAGCAATTAAAGTGCCAGAGTCGAGGTTATAAATAACTTTCTTGATGAATACGTACGAAGAGCTTAGTGCCTATCTTACTGTAATCTACTTTGTACTCTCTGCCATCTAAGGCTTGGATAAACAACAAACGTTTTTCTTCTGCAAATACATCTGGGCTTGATACATACACCATTTCTAAGTAGCGCTCTTTGGCTTCACGACGGTTTTTTGGCAGGTCTTCTTTAAACGGCTCTAAACCATTTTGAGTAACTTTAATGCGTGGGTGGTTCTCACCATTCACAACCACTAAGTCGAGTTTTTTATCTTTATGTATAATTGTGTTTCGACCGCTTTTAATAAAAGAACGTTCTTGACTCATAGTCTTATCCTGCTACTTACTGCACCTAACTGCTTACTTTTTCTGTAAGCGAGTCTCAATAAACTCATTAGGGTTCAGTTTCCAACGATTTAAATTTGTACTAAATTGCCAAATATCAACATCAAGAACATTGGCTGGCAATAATAAATCGTATCCTGTTAATTGCCTTAAATGTTGCGTGCGATTAGCAAACATGGCAATCAATCCTTTGTAAACCTGACCACTAGGGGCAGTGTAGTCCGTCTCTTCTATTAACCATTCTGATGGGCAATCACCATTTTTGCAATACTTTTGAATGACTTGCATAAATAAATGACGTTGCTCTATTAGTAATCGTCCGGCAATTCTCGGGGAAATCTGAGTTAAAAATTCATCTATGTTATTGAGTTTAATACCAACTGCGTTTAACTCAAGGTATTCTAAGCCCTGTTCCACTTTTGGTATACCACTATGATGAAAATTAGCACGATTTAGCTGCCAATTCCCAACTTTGTGATGATAAATAAGTAAATTCTGAGTAAATGTTAGGCTAAAGTATGGTTCTTGAGTTTTTAAAAAGCCAATAAAAATTGCCGCTATGCAGGTTGTGGCTAAAAAAATCTCAACAATGCTAATTTCACCGGGTCTCAATAAGTTAACTAGCATAATAATGATTAGCCCAATACCACCAACAATTAAAAACTCACTGCCATGGCGGGATGCTTGTGCGCGCACTCTAAGTGCAGGTGGTTTCTTATCCATAAACAGAAAAGTAAAAAATAAACATCACAATTGTGACCAAAACTATCTTTCTAAGCGTTAAACAATAATTACATTTTGGCTCTTTACCCATACTAAAACCTCTCTTTTAGTCACAATAAAGGAACAAATTAGCCGAACTTTTAACTTTTACGCCAAATGCACAAATTTATGAGATACCTGACATACTGGGCACGTACTAATTTTGTACACTACACTCAACTAATTTTCTGGTAACACGATGATGTATTCTACACAATCTGGTAAAGCACTTTTTCCTTTTATTATTACCCTTTTACTAGGGTTATGTATTTATTTGTATTTACCTTCAAGCCAAGGTGAGCAAAGCAACTTTGGCGACCGTGCAACTCAAGTGACAGCGCACACTGTTACAGCCGAAGAAAATGCTGTGCTAATAGAAGCAATTGGTAGTGCTCGTGCTAACCAAGCTATTTATATTCGCAGTGCACAAAACGATTATGTTACCGATATCTTTTTCAATGATGGCGACTTAGTCAGTAAAGGTCAAAAACTGGTTCAATTGCAATCTCAAGAAGAAGAGTTAGCAGTGAAAGAGCTAAGCATTAATTTACGTGAAGAACGCCGTCAACTTGAACGTCTTACTGAGCTATCTCGCTCACAAGCTACGGCTAAATCGTTACTAGAAGAGCAGCTATCTCGCGTTGACGCAACCGAAGCACAACTAGAAAGCGCTAAAACAAAACTTGCCGAAATGACGATTAAAGCACCGTTCACTGGTTTACTTGGTAAGCGCGAAATTTCAATTGGTACTTATGTTAGCAATACTACAAACATCACCACCCTTGATGATATCAGCATCATTAAAGTCGACTTTAAAGTACCAGAAAAATACCTAGCGCAGTTACAGCTAGGAATGAAAGTGATGACGCAAAACGATGCTTACCCAGATAAAACCTTTAACGGTAAAGTGACACATATTAGCTCGCGTATCGATTCAGTCACTCGTAGCGTTGAAGTGACTGCAAGCTTTATCAATGAAAAAGGTCTATTACGCCCAGGTATGCTGTTAAACACCGCATTAGAGTTAAGCTCAAACCAAGCGCTAATGGTACCAGAGAAAGCCGTCATTCCTCAGCAAGACAAACACTACGTGTTCCAAATTGAAGATGGCGTTGCTAACAAAGTCGAAGTACATGTGGCTGGTCGTCACAATGGCTGGGTAGCAATTGATAAAGGCCTTGAAAATGGTCAGCAAGTTGTGACTGAAGGCATCATTAAGATCCGTACTGGCAGCAAAGTAAGTATCAAGGGCTAAACCATGAAAATTACTGATACTAGCGTTAAACGCCCGGTCTTTGCGATCGTAATAAACCTGTTGTTACTCACCTTTGGTTTGGTGGCTTTTTCTATGCTACCCCTGCGTGAATACCCAGATATTGAAACACCGATTGTCAGCGTTAGCACCGATTACACTGGTGCCAGCGCAGAGATTATTGAAACTAAAATCACCCAAGTACTCGAAAACCGCATTTCGGGTATCGAAGGCATTAAAAGTATTAACTCATCAAGCCGAAATGGCCGCTCAAATATAACCATTGAGTTTAATATCAGCCGCGATATTGATGCTGCATCAAACGATGTACGTGAACGTGTAGCCCGTGCCCTTGATAGCTTGCCAGAGCAAGTTCGCCCACCAGAGGTCTCTAAATCAAACAGTGATGAAAGCCCAATTGCCTGGTTCGTACTAAACAGTACCACTATGGATTCATTGCAGTTATCTGATTACGCACAGCGCTTTATTGTTGACCGATTAGCGGTTGTTGATGGTGTCTCTAATGTACGCGTTGGTGGCGAGCGTAAATACGCAATGAAAATCTGGTTAAACCGTAAAGCGATGGCAGCACGCGGTATTACCAGTAGCGATATTGAAAACACCTTACGCACTGAAAACGTTGAATTACCTGCCGGTGAAATCGAATCTATCGACCGTGATTTTACAGTACGTACCGCGCGTAGTTATAAAGATCAGCGAGACTTTCGAAACCTAGTAATCAAACGTGGCGATGATGGCTATTTAGTACGTTTAGGTGAAGTGGCTGATGTTCACTTAGAAGCTGCTGACGACGAAAGCTTATTCCGTGGCAATGGCCGTAATATGATAGGTTTAGGTATCGTCAAGCAAGCCAAAGCCAATACCCTAACCGTGGTTGATAATGCCCGCGCAGAGCTTGAAAAAATTAAGCGTAACCTGCCAGAAGGCACCACCATTCAAGACAGCTATGACTCATCAATTTTCATCAAAGAGTCTATTGATGAAGTGTATAGAACCCTTGGGATTTCAATGGCGCTAGTTGTCTTGGTTATTTACCTATTTTTAGGCAATATCCGCGCAACCCTAGTACCTGCTGTAACCGTACCAGTGGCGTTAGTAGGCAGCTTTATGTTCTTGCTCGCTATGGGTTACTCAATCAACTTGTTAACTCTTCTGGCACTCGTGCTTGCTATCGGTTTAGTGGTAGATGATGCGATTGTAATGCTTGAGAATATTCACCGCCGTATAGAGCTCGGTGAACCACCACTGCTTGCTGCGTTTCGTGGTGCCCGTGAAGTTGGCTTTGCGATTATTGCCACCACACTCGTACTGATTGCGGTGTTCGTACCGCTAGTGTTTATGGATGGTCGTATCGGTGCCCTCTTTACCGAATTTGCGATGGCAGTAAGTGCCGCGGTGTTCTTCTCGAGTATTACTGCATTAACCCTTTCTCCGGCGCTTTGTTCTAAAGTATTAAAAGCTTCAGAAAAAGAGAGTAAATTTAGCCAGTGGATGGATAGAACCTTTAACAAAATCGAAAACGCCTATCGTAACTCTCTCGCTTCAAATATGGGCCGTAAGTGGAGCTTACTACTGACTATGATTTTGGCTGGTGTTGCCAGCTTTATGCTGTTTCAAAAAGTGCCTTCAGAGCTTACTCCAAAAGAAGACCGCGGTACTTTCTTTATCATGATGAGTGGCCCAGAGGGCGCAAGTTATGAAAATAACGCTGCAAACATGGCTAAAATTGAAGAACGTTTAATGCCTTACTCTGAGTCTGGTGAATTGAGCCGAGTGCTTGTTCGTGTACCTGGATGGGGCGGCCAAGGTGGTGTTGCTATCATTGGTATGGCCGACTGGGATAAGCGTAAGCGCTCGACCTGGGAAGTAATGGATGAAATCAGCGGTAAAATGACTGAAGTGACCGATGTGCGTGCGTTTGCAATTATGCGCCGTGGTATTGGTGGCGGTGGTTCATCTCGCCCGATTGAATTTGTACTGCAAGGTAACGATTACGACCAACTAGCCGATTGGCGAGACCGTATTATCAAACGTGCTGAGAAAAACCCGGGCTTGGTAAGAATTGACCACGATTACAAAGAAACATTCCCGCAGTTTTTAATCAACATTGATAAAAACAAAGCCGCTGATTTAGGGGTTTCTGTATCGGATGTGGGCCGCACACTCGAAACCATGTTAGGGCAACGCCGCGTAACAACCTTTATCGATCGTGGTGAAGAATACGATGTGATTTTAAAAGGCACCAAAGAAGACTTTGCTAACCCGACTGATATCTCAAATATCTATTTAAAATCACGTAGTGGCGAATTAGTACCGCTTGATAGCTTAATTAGCTTAAAAGAAGAAGCCACTGCATCGCGTTTAAACCGTTATAACCGTATGCGCGCAATTACGTTAAGTGCGAACTTAGCAGATGGTTATACCCTAGAAGAAGCGCTTAACTTCTTAAATCAAGTTGCAGCAGAAGAAAACGACATCGACGGTGCAATTGACTACAAGGGTGAATCGCAGCTGTTCTATGAAGGTGCATCGGCAATGACCTATGTATTCATACTGGCACTGACAGTTACCTTCTTAGTACTTGCAGCCCAGTTTGAAAGCTTTATTCACCCATTTGTGATCATGCTTACTGTGCCACTTGGTTTAGTGGGTGCGTTATTTGGCTTGTGGTACACCGGACTTACTCTGAATATTTACAGCCAAATTGGTATCGTAATGCTGATAGGTTTAAGTGCGAAAAACGGTATCTTGATTGTTGAGTTTGCAAACCAGCTGCGCGATAAAGGTGTTGAGTTTAACGAAGCAATTAGCCAAGCTGCGACACAACGTTTACGCCCAATTATTATGACCTCATTGACCACAGTAATGAGCTCGGTACCACTGGTTCTTGCAAGTGGCCCAGGTGCAGAAAGTCGCATGGTAATTGGTGTGGTGGTATTTACAGGTGTTATTGTTGCAACCTTACTTACCTTGTTCGTAGTACCTGCAGCATACAGCGCACTTGCCCGAAATACCCAGTCGCCAGAGTACTTGCAGAGCAGGTTAGAACAACAAGCAAAAGACAAGCCGTTAGAAGAAATTTAAACAAGCTTGAGCTTTAACAAAACGCCGTCTTTACGGCGTTTTGTTTTTTCGGCTATAGTCAGCAAAACGGTAAGGGAGTGAAATATGGATAACAACATACAAATAGCCACTTTTGGCGGCGGCTGCTTTTGGTGTATTGATGCTGCATTTAGACGTGTAAAAGGCGTGCTTAATGTCAGCTCTGGCTATGCCGGCGGTGAGATTGAAAACCCAAGTTATCAGCAAATTTGTACTGGCTTAACGGGTCACGCTGAAGTTGTTCAGCTCGATTTTGACAGCAGTATTGTAAGCTATAACACCCTACTTGAAATGTTCTTCACTTTACACGATGCCACACAGTTAAACCGCCAAGGTAATGATGTCGGCACCCAGTATCGAAGTGTTATTTACTATCATGATGAAAAGCAAAAAGCAGAATCTCAAGCCATGATTGATGCCTTACAAAAGCAAATTCGTGAGCCGATTGTAACCGAGCTTAGCCCGCTTACAAACTTTTACCCTGCAGAGCAGTACCATCAAGACTATTACAATGAAAACCCAAACCAAGGTTATTGCAGTATTCTGATTGCCCCTAAGCTTGCAAAGTTCGAACAGTATTACGCAGATAAACTAAAATGAAAAAAGCCCGCTAAGTAGGTAGCGAGCTTTTAGACGCAGAACTAATAATAACGCTGAGCTTGTTTTAACTTAAGACTAATGACATCATCGGGCAAATTAATGTCAATTACTCGCTATAAGTAAACAACTCAGCTGACCTTAGTGGTTATTAGAACTGATAGCGGGCACCTACAAACAGGCGACGCTCGGCCGTGTTGTAGTAATAAAATTCGTCGTTGATGTAATCACCATCTAGGTCTGTACCATAGGCATCAACGGCGTTGTACTCTTTATCGAATAGGTTTTCTACACGTAGTGACACAGTTAAGTTGTCAGTTGCTTGGTAGTGACCAACTAAATTCCATAACGTATACGAAGGTAAGTGCGTTAACTTGCCATCACGATCACCACGGTATTGCATATCGATACCGACATCAAAATCACCCCATGCTTTGTTTAATGACCAATTCACAGTGTGATTTGACACATAGGTTAGTGACTGACCTGTCTCAGTATCTTCCGCTGAAAGGTAGGTAAAGTTAAAGCTGTGATCAAAGCCAAACACTTGGTTTTTAAAGCTAAACTCAACACCTTCGTGGCGAGCTTCGTTTATATTTGTTGGGATCCACTGCCCTGATGCATTTGGTGCCCAAGCGATTTTGTTGTCGATTTCACTGCGGAAAATCGCAATATCTAAGCTGATATCATTCACATTGAGTGATAAGCCAAGCTCTTGGTTATCTGATGTTTCAGGGTTTAACTCTGGGTTACCTGAGCCTGGGTAATATAGGTCATTAAATGTTGGAGATTTAAAACCCGTACTTTGACTTACGCGGAATGTAGCAATGTCATTTAAGTGATAGCCAACAGCTGCGGTGTAAGTTGTTTCATCACCAAACTGTTGATCATCATCTTGGCGAACGGTTAGGTTTGCCAGTACTTGTTCGTCGTCATAATAAGCGCCAACAAACGCAGCGAATACTTCACGGCTGTCTTTTAAGTAAGTACCTGAGTTAGTGTTCACTTCATCTTTATACCAATTCAAACCGCCACTAAGAGTCAGCGCTTGATTGAAAAAGTATTGGCCATTGTAATCAATTTGCTCACGCTCAGTTTCAAACTTATCGACCACCGTTGCGCCTGTGTAATCAATACGTGAGTCATCTGAACTATCACTTGATATGGCAATATCAATGGCATGGCTGTGTTTTTCGAAAGCTTTTTTCCAACCTAGTGAAGCTTGGTAATTTTCGAACTCGCCTTTTTCTACAGTGCTGTCTGCAGGGCTATAAGCGCTATCGTATTTTGCTTCGCCTTCTGAGTATTGTGCTTGCGCTAAAAACTCACCTAACTGCTCATTTTGATAACCTAGATTAAAGCCAAGGTTTTTGTTCTCGTAACCGTCTTCATCAGGCGCTAAGCCTTGCAGAACATCAAATCCATCTGTTTTTTCATAACCGGCATTAACGGCAACATCAACACCCGCAAACTGACCACCTGTCGCTACTTGGTACTCTTGGTAAGAGTCTGAGCCAAAAGTAACATCTAGGGTCGTGTTTTGTGCTTTACGGGTAATGATATTAATCACACCTGCTAGCGCATCAGAACCATATACAGCAGCACGTGAGCCTTTAATTACTTCAACACGCTCAATACTGTTTAAAGGAATATTGCTAATACTTTTATAGCCAAGTGTTGCAGAGCCGGTGCGTACACCATCAATTAAAATTAGCGTATGACGAGAACTTGCACCACGTAATGAAACTCCTGAGCTTTGCCCAAAACCACCATTGGCATTAATTTGAAAGCCTGCTTGGGTGGCCAGTAAGCTTGGTAAGTCACGAACATAGCTTGCTTCAATATCAGCACGGTCTATAACAGTAACGCTGGCTAATACATCATTAATTGATTGTTCGAATTTATTGGCAGTAACTGTGATATGCTCGATCGATTGCTCGCCAGCAGATACAGAAAAAGACAACGCAGCAGCAACCGCTACGCCTAACGCAGATTTATTTAGCATGATATCCCCTAGCCTGTGCCCACCGCACACGCGAATAGTAAGTTACTTCAAGGCCGGTCTCCGGACTCTGTACATGCATGGCATATACATTACCGTTGCGGGGGCAGTGTTGGCATTGTTTTCTCCCTGAAAACGCACCGACTTCCCGATTATCTTGCGACTATTTCACCCTTTGAAATAAAACGTATCAGAAGATACAGCAAGCACCTCGAAAATAGGCCGTTATTGTGATGATTTTGGGGAAGAAAGTCAATGGACGGCTATACTGCTAAAATGAAATTTTAAGCTTTAAGGTGTAAGCCGAAAGTAAAAAAGCCAATCAGCATGGCTGATTGGCTTTTATAAAACAATGATTACCAGAAATACTCATGAGGTTTCGAGTTTCCTAACGGAAAAACAATTCCTTCTGGGTCAGCACCATTCAGCACAAGCTTACAAAGAGCTTTATTTAAACGTCTTCTTGGCTTGGTCATCGTCATTTTCACCCACCAACTTGGTGTTTGTTGGTAAAAATAAGTACTGTGTGGGCCTGTGTATTTTCTGTTTATTTTACCGTGTTTATTACGGTCTATTGCTTTGTTTTTTACTGACATAAATATCCTCTAGCTGAAAATAGCTAGAAGATATCTTTTTCTCTGTAACCTAATATTTGTCTCAAAATACGCTCCTTGTAAAGTTCAGAAACTTGTAGGCTTATAGCTTAAAACTTACAGCTTAAAGCTAAAAACATAGAGTATTAATCGCGGAAGTTTTTGAACTGGAAAGGTTGACCTAAATCAGCAGTACGAACAACTTGCATTGCTTCTTGTAAATCATCACGCTTTTTACCAGTTACACGTAATTCTTCACCTTGAATAGCAGCTTGTACTTTGATCTTTGAGTCTTTGATTAGCTTAACGATTTTCTTCGCTACGTCTTTTTCGATACCTTGCTTAAGAGCAACGTCACGCATTACGTATTTACCGCTACGCGACTCATCTTTAAGCTCAAGGCTAGATACATCTAAGCCACGCTTTGAAATTTTCGCAGCAAGAATGTCAAAAAGTTGCATAACTTGTTGTGGTGCTTCTGCTTTTAACTTAATTACTTTATCACTTAGTTCGATTGATGCATCAACACCACGAAAATCAAAACGCGTCTCTAGTTCACGCTTTGCATTATCTACTGCATTCTGCGCTTCGTTCATTTCTACTTCAGAAACAATATCAAATGAAGGCATGGGGTTCTCCTAACATAGTCTTTTTTAAATTCATTTATGGTTGGCAATTATAACGCTTATTTATCGATTCTTTCTATTTTTATCCAACTTGTTCAGGTGCGATGCAAAAATTGTTTGATATACTGACCATTCAATTTCGGCATTTTTAGGGGTTATTGTGACAAGGCGTGTTTACCAAGTTATCTTTTTAGCTAGCATTATTGGCTTTACAATTTTATTTGCCAAAGAAATTAAAGGGGTGAGCAACCTCTTTCCACACGTAGATAAAGTGGCGCATTTTGGTATTTTCTTTGTACTGGCCATGGTGATGGACAAAGCCTTTAAATTGCCACTTATGGTGCAAATTTTACTGTTAGCCGGATATGGTGCAGCCATAGAGTTTATGCAAGATATGCTGCCTTACCGTCAAGCTTCGGTTGGGGATTTTGTCGCTGATTTTATCGGTGCAGTTAGCTACTTTATCATAAAACTTGGGTTTCATTTAGGTAGTAAACAACGTAATGGCTAACATTTTAATTGTTGGCGACGGTGCAATTGGCTTGTTGTTTAGCCATCTTTTATCTGCACAACATGACATTACATTGCTGACCCGTAAACCGACCCTGACCACGCGTTTTTATCAAGCGAGTAATGGTAAATCAAACCCAATTAAAGCTCGCCTTATTCACCACAAAGAGCTAAGTCAATCCGCCCCCTTTGACTTGGTGTTAATCACAGTTAAAGCATTTCAGGTGCAAACTGCCTTTGGACAAGTAAAACCTTACCTCAGTAAAACATGCCAAATCGTTCTTTCTCACAACGGCATGGGGAATGTCGATGAGCTCAATGCCCAGCTGTTAAAAACGCAAGGGTTAGCGTTTTTAACAACGCGTTTAGCTGGTTTTAAAACAACGCCTTATAGTGTTAGCCATACTGGTAATGGCGAAAGCGTGTTAGGTGCATGTAATGCAGCTGCAAGCGAAAACCTCGGTGAACTTAAGAAGCAGTTTAGTTACTTACCACACTTTTCTGTGAGCGATGATATTCACTCATTGCGATGGCAAAAACTGTTAGTGAATATTGCTATTAACCCGTTAACAGCGATTCATAACGTAAAAAATGGCCAGCTACGTGCACCGCAATTTAGCACGCGCATAATCAATTTACTTAGTGAAGCGTGCCTGGTTGCTAATAAACAAGGAGTTAAAGTAAAACTCAGCGAGGCGCTGGAGCAAGCCTATTCTGTGATGACAGCCACCGCTGAAAACTTTTCTTCTATGCAGCAAGACATCAGCCATAATCGAGAATCTGAAATTGATGCAATTTGTGGTTATGTGTGCGAGCAAGGCGCTAAGTTAGGAATAAAAACCCCCTATAATCAGGCCATGCTGAGCATGGTAAAAATAAAAAGTTAATTAGCTGCTAGTTACTAGGGGAAAGAGTAAAGTTTCTCGTAATGATTTCAGACATTAAAAAAGCGCGAACATATCGCGCTTTTATTAGCATCCCTTACGGGCGATACACTTTGACGTTGCTAAAGCCTTCTTCGTGCAAGATCAGCGCTTGTAGCTGGCTCATCACACCTTTAGCACAATATAAGTAATATTCTTTATCTTTTGGTAAGTCACCAAATTTAGTCGCTAAGCGGAAGAAAGGTAAATGTACAACCTCAATACCTTCAAACTCTAATGGGTTTGCGTCTTCCTCTTCAGGTGAGCGAATATCAACAACAACCGCCCCTTCAGGTAAATCAGATACAGACTCAGCCTCTTTCACTTCTTCTTTTGCTTCGGTGTCGATATCGCGAATATCCATCACACGCGCATTTTCAACAACTGTATTTAGCACGTCGAAGTCAAATTTAGCTTCTTCGGCAAGAATAGTTTTGATTTTCGCTTTAACCGTTGGCTTTTTAGAAATTACGCCACAGTATTCAGGCATGCTTTCTGCCATCTCAGCCGTGCCGATTTGACGCGCAATATTGATTATATCTTGCTTGTCGTGTTGGATTAACGGGCGAATGATTAAAGTTTCCGTCACACGGTCAATCACACTCAAATTAGCCAATGTTTGGCTTGATACCTGGCCAATACTTTCGCCAGTTACTAGTGCTTGTACACCTAGTTTTTCTGCAACTTGACTACCGGCACGCATCATCATGCGCTTAAGCACAACACCCATTTGGCTGTTTTCAACGTTTTCTAAAATCTCAGCAACAACAGGTTCAAAATCAACAGTAACAAACTTCACTTTATGAGTAGAGCTAAACTGTTTCCAGATATAATAACTCGCCTGCTTAACACCGATTTCATGAGCCGCACCACCTAAGTTAAAGAACAAGAAGTGAGTACGCGCACCTTTACGGATCATTTGATAGCTGGCAACACCAGAGTCGAAGCCACCCGACATAAGCGACAATACATCTTCTTGTGTTGGCAGCGGGAAGCCCGCCATACCTAAGTGAGTTTGAGTAACAATGTATGCTTTATCATCACGCACTTCTAAGCGAACAGTCACTTCAGGGTGAGATAACTTAACGCGCGCGCCTTCAACATGCTGGTTTAAACCACCACCTACGTAGCGCTCTACATCGCTCGATGTGAAATCATGCTTACCAGAACGTTTACAACGCACACAGAATGTTTTGCCCGCAATCGTGTGGCCGATTAGTTCAAGTGCTTTTTGGTAAATATCGTCGATTGAGTCGAAGTCTGTTTCTGTTACTTCAATAAACTGTACGATACCTGGAATGCGTTTTAAGCCATCGATAATATCTAAGCGAACTTGCTCAGATTCTAGCAAGCTAACAACAGAGATATTGTCCCAGTTGTTTCTTACCTGAACTTTTTCGTCAACACGACGCAAAACGATCTTAATGTTATTTTCTAATAACTTGGTAAAACGCTTACGAACAGATTTACTCTTGATCGCGATTTCAGGGTGTAATTTGACGATAAATTTAAGCATAGTTCACTCTTAGACTGTGGATTTCACACGCCCTAAGGTATAGCAACCTCAAGGGCGCGCGATTATAACAAAAATTATAGCGTCTAGGAAATAAACTGCTTTGCGGGATTATTGTTCGCTTTGCTCTGTTTCAGCTAGGGCTAAATACTTAGCTCTTAATTGGTTTACTTGCTCTAGGTGTTGCTCGGTGCAATGAGCTTTTAATAGCAGTAATACTTTTAAAATACCATTGTAAATATCAGCTCTGGCAAGTTCACCACTTAAGCGGCGAGCTTTGATGTAAGGCGTCCAAAAGCTCACGGTCATTTTAAGCATGTGCGCAAGTTCTGTGACATCTTCATCTTCAATGCAAATAACACCGCCTTCACGTAATGCAAACAGTACATCTTTGACTTGCTCTAAAAGCTCAGCTTGAAACGCAATGTAACCTTTTTTCAGCTCTTCATCACGAGATAAAATATCGCCTAAATTGTCGTAAAAAAACTGAAAACGCCACATTAATTCAAACAGTGAATCTAGATAACCGGCTAGGTTTTCTAACGCATCATCATCAGGAGCCAATGGCTTAAAGTGAGTATGTAAATGGTCGCTATACAAAGCAAATATGTGGCGAATAATATCTTCTTTATTTTTAAAGTGATAATACAAGTTACCTGGGCTTATCCCCATATGCGAAGCGATATGATTGGTTGTTATGGCACGCTCACCGTGGCGATTAAATAATTCGATGCTGGTGTGTATGATCTTGTCCTTTGTGCTCATAGACTATTTACTCTGTTTTTTATGATTATTACGGTCCCCAGCCGAGCAGTATAAACAAATGCGCGACAATTAAATACTACCTTGAAAAATATTAACCTCAATCGGCTTAGTACCTTATATAGGTGAAGGTTCCTAATCCGATACGCGTATTTTCTAAGCTGCATAGTCGAGAAAACACTGTTAATATAGCAGGCAAATTTATAAATCGCTGATAGTTATGAACGTTACTGCAATCTATCCGGGCACTTTCGACCCACTTACAAATGGCCATACAGACTTAATTCATCGCGCGGCAAAAATGTTCGATAAAGTAATTGTTGCCATTGCGCATAACCCAAGTAAACAACCCTGCTTTACCCTTGATGAGCGCGTTGAGCTTGCTAATAAAATTTTGGCGCATCTTGATAACGTGAATGTAATTGGTTTTTCAGGCTTATTAGCTGATTTAGCTCGCGACCATAATGCCGAAGTGCTTATTCGTGGTATTCGTGCGGTGTCTGACTTCGACTATGAATTTCAGTTAGCTAATATGAATCGTCGCCTGAATCCAGATCTAGAAAGTGTATTTTTAACACCGGCAGAAAAAAATTCATTTATTTCATCGACTCTCGTCAAAGAAGTCGCACGCCACAATGGCGATGTGAGCGAGTTTGTTGACCCTATTGTAGCTAAAGCCTTACAGGATAAAATTCACGGATGAAATTAAAAAAGTTCATTAGATTAACTGCATTACTAATGATCTCTGCACCAAGTGTTGCTGGGCCATGGATAGAAAGTGACGACCCTTTACTTCGCGCTTCAATCGAAATGCTATTTAACCAAGGCATTATTAAACAGCCTATTAATAGCTACCCATTAATGTGGCAAGGTATCGCACGCGACCTAGACGTTGCCAATACCAGCCAACTAGATGAACGAGGCTTATTTGCTTATCAGCATGTTAAGCATGCCCTTGATAATGCTAAACACAAAACCAGCTCAGGTATTCGCCTAAACTACAACAGCGAGCCACTCTCTCAGCAAGGGTTTGGTAAACGCCACCAGCAAGAAAGCGGTGTAAATAGTTATGGCTCAATCACAGGAAAGCGTGTTAGCGCTAAAGTCAGTGTAAATTACGCCGATGACGCCCTTGATAAGCAGCATGTTACTTACCAAGATAGCTATTTAGCCGTACTTCTGGGTAATTGGTCACTTAGTGCAGAGCAAGTTAGCCATTGGTGGGGGCCAAGTAACGATAACGCCCTACTACTATCAAATAATGCGGCGCCCATGAAAGGCGTGCGCTTTACCAGAGCAAATACACAATATGTAGGCCCAAGTTGGTTGTCGTTTATCGGTAACTGGCAGTTAACAGGTATTTACGCCAAACAAAAACCATATCTAAATAGCTCAGATGACGGTGACTTTTGGGCGCTCCGATTTGCAAGCACCCCATTAACAGGCCTTGAAATAGCAATTAACAGTGCTGGCTCTGATTATTTGACTAACCTAGAAATTGACCCAGTTACACTTGAAAGCAATGAATCAACACATCGTTTAACTAGTTTAGATGTTAAGTACTCAACCACTTTAGCGGCGCAACCTATTGCTTTTTATGCTGAGGTAATGGGCCGAAATGAAAGTGGCTTAGCACCGAGCGAGCCATTTTATACACTGGGTGTTGAAAGCTATTTTGGCTCGAAAGAAAGTCTATTAAAAAGCTATTTTGAATATTCAAATACAGAGCAAACTTGTGAGCAAATTAGTAATTGCGTATATGGCTCTGGTAGCTATACACAACGCTCGCGCTTAATTGGCAGCTCAACACCGCAACAAAGTAAATCTGCTATCCTTGGCGCCTATTACCACACTCTAAATGGTTATGGTGGCCATGCTAAGCTTCGTTGGATTGAAAGCGAAACCAAACACGCTGAGCTCGCATCAGATAGGAGTCAGCTGCAGTTAGAACTCGGTTATCAGCAATCTGTGTTTAACGGCCTGTGGAAAGTGACAGGGCTTATTTCAAAAGATGAAATAGGTGATGAGTCAGAAACAAATACAGCCCTTAGAACTAGCTGGGAATATCGTTTCTAACCAATTGGGGTCAAGCTAGTTCAGCTTGACCTCGAACTTTCCTGTATAGTTTCACAAGCCCTAAAAAGTCTTTATTACTGAAAAGTGCGATGAGCATCATGATATCCATCAGGTTCACAGTGATACTGTAGACATCCCAAAACCACCAGCTTCCTGTATAGGCGTAGTTAATATCGAAATACATGCCTAAAAACAGTGATATATTTACACTTAGACCAATTGAAATATAGAGCTTTACAGGCTCATCAGAAATGCTTTTACTTTTTGAAATTAGCCACACTATAAAAAAAATGACAATATCAGAACAAGCCCAGATTAGATAAGCTAATGTTGTATCCAAAATATCGTATCCAAAAGTGATATTCAGCAACGGATCACTAGCCATATATGAAATAAACATTGTGAATGAGATCCACATCTTGGTGCCATCACCACCTGGAAATGAAGATTTTTTGACCATATTGTATAAAAAGGCCATTAAAAATCCCCACATAATAAATGTAGCTAGATATAAACCTATGTTTTCTTGAACCACTCCAATCATTGATTAGATCAATTCCAACTTTTCTTCAGGTTTTTCGCTCGACGACATAGGATACTTAACAAATTTTTTGAGTAGTAAAAAGTCTTTATTGGATGCAATAGCAATTATCATCATTAAATCTAGTAAATTTACACCTATCGAAAATACACTCCACAAAAGCCAAGGTTCTCGATTACCTAGTATGAAAATATCGTAATGCATCGAGAGCATAAAACTTGCGTTAAGCAGTAATCCAGCAATTACATAAATTGAAGCTGTAAAGAGTTTTACACTTTTTACTAACAACCAAAAAGAGAGCACTAATATTGTTATCAAATCGTATAGAAACCAATTCAAGTATGGCGCGTCAGATAATTTAATAACATCCGTAGCAAAATATGATAAGGCCATAATCGCAGATAAAATCAGAGGAGATTTATCAACTTTATTAATGCTGGTCGATAGATTAAATAAGAAAGCCATAAGTACCCCCCATTCAATAAAAATTCCAACCAGCTGGCCAGTAATTGAATCAAGATACATTAGAGGTATTTACTACTTTTTTATTCCTAAAGTGAGATTTGATAGATTTTTTAAGTTTATGCAGACCGTATATGTCTCTATCGATAATCAGAACTGCAATCATACTGTAATCAACGAAGTTAACTCCAAATGCATAAATATCCCATAGTAGCCATGGAGTTGAATTTCTATTTAACTCAACATCTATATACAAAGAGATAAAAAGAGTAATGTTAACGGCTAAACCAACGACTAAATATAAAAAGGAAGGGGTCGTTTTATTTATGAAATAATACCCAGTTAAGAGCGCTAATACTGTTGCTAAGTCGTAAAGTACCCAATCAAAATAAGTTGCGGCGGTAGAAGAAATCCAAGTGAAGAAATAATCACCAGCCATATAAGAAAGCATCATTATAAAAGAGCTGAGCAACAAGGTAGTACGACGCTTGACATCTAAACTATAAACAAAAACGTTAAAGAAAAATGCCATTAAAAATCCCCAAGCAGATAGGGCTGATAATGAAAAAAATCCAAATTGCTCAGTTAAAAACATTGTTTTCCTATAATCATTCTTCCTTCTTACTAGGAGGAAGAATTACACCGCCACCGCGTTGAATCTCTGCACCACCTGATAAAGACAGCGCTTCACTTGATAAAGTTACTGTATCAGATTGCAGGGTTTTATTACTAGTAGTTTGTTCCAAAGCAGGCTTTGTTTGTTGCATTTGGCTGTATGCTTGCATTTGCAATTGGCTATTGTTTGAAATTTGCATAAGTTAATTCCTTTAAGTTAATTGTTTTTTCAATACAGCTTACAATAGCTTGCAAGCTGAGTTAAGCGTTCTCATTTTTTTGACGCTTTTTTGTACTTCATTGCGACGTTGCCACCGCGCTGATAATAAAAGCAATTAACGATCCAACTTTTATTAATTTTGATCTTTTTGATCATAAAAATCAGCAAACCTAAATTTCAGGCATAAAAAAACGCACAGGGGTAACCGTGCGTTTTTCTCATCCAGGGAATTTAAGCCACGTGTTTACACGGGATCACCGCGCTATTACTTGGCTTTAAAATATATTCCATTGCCACTTCATCGCAGTTCTCTTTGCGAAGGCAAAGCTCACAATCTTTGATCACTTTTTCTGGCAAACCGTCTTTGCTACAAAAGCTGAAACCTTGGCTTGCAAAAAACTCTGGCACTCTTGTCAGGACAATTACCCGACTAAGCGCCAAGCTTTTGGCTTTTTTTAGCAAATGTTCAACAAGTTGACGCCCCTGGCCGGCAATTCGTGACTCGGGGTCCACCCCGAGCGAGCGAATTTCAGCAAGGCCAGTGTCGTAAATATACAGCGAGGCACATCCTGCAACTTGGTTTTCAATTTCAGTGACAGCAAACTCATTAATAGAGTGAATCATGTCGCTTTTAGCTCGTGGTAGGTTTTCACCTACGGTAGCCCAATGCTGGATAAGCTTAGCGATGGACTCAACATCATTTAAGGTTGCGTCACGTACCGCTATTTGCTGTTTTTTTTTGCGTATTTGATGGCACTTGTTACTTGCTCAAGAGAGGTACCACCCTGCGCTTGTCTTGCTTTAATACAGGCGTCTATTTCTAATACAGGATATACATCTGATTCGAAAATGCTATGCACTGACTTAAATTGCTCTAAACTTAAATCTTCTAAGTTATTCCCTTGTGCAATAGCCATTTGCACGAGCGTACCAACAATGTGGTGACCTTCTCTAAATGGAATACCTTTAGCCACTAAATAGTCAGCAAGTTCAGTCGCATTTGAGTGACCACCTTTTGCAGCTGCTAATGTTTTATCTGCATTAACTTTAATGCCTTTGATACACGCTTGCGCCATATGAATACATGCCAGCCAAGTTGGCATCGCATCAAATAAGCCTTCTTTGTCCTCTTGCATATCTTTATTGTAAGCAAGTGGTAGCGCTTTAAGTGTCATCATCATGGCACTGAATGCGCCAAAAACACGGCCTGTTTTACCACGGATTAATTCAAGTGCATCTGGGTTTTTCTTTTGCGGCATTAGTGAAGAGCCTGATGTTACCCCATCAGAAAGCTCAATAAAGCCCGCTTCACCCGAGTTATAGAAAATTAAATCTTCAGCCATGCGCGACAAGTGGATCATCGAAATCGATGCACAGCTTAATAGCTCAACTACAAAATCACGATCTGATACAGCATCAAGGCTATTGCGTGTGGCACCGGTAAAACCTAACCCTTCGGCAAGAGTTTGCCTATCAATTGGGTACGCAGTCCCGGCTAATGCACCGCTACCAAGTGGGCAATAATTCATACGTTTTTTGGCATCACTTAAACGGCTTTCATCACGTTCAAGCATTTCAACATAGGCCATACACCAATGACTAAATAACACAGGTTGTGCGCGTTGTAAGTGTGTGTAACCCGGTAAAATAGTGCCAAGCTCACGCTCAGCTAAGGCAATAAATTCACCTTTAAGCTCTGCGATTGCTTCAAGAATATGCTCAGCTGTATCACGACACCACAAGCGGAAATCTGTTGCAACTTGGTCGTTACGGCTACGACCGGTGTGTAACTTTTTAGCAAGGTCACCCACTTTATCAATCAGTGCTGATTCAACATAAGAATGAATATCTTCATGCCCAGCTACAGCCACTGCTTGTGGGTTTGCTTTAACTTCATCTAACAGCTTATTAAGTGCTGCAACGAGGTCATCGTATTCTTGCTGGTTTAGAATGTTGACTTGTTTTAACGCCCCAGCCCAAGCAACTGAACCAATAATGTCTTGCTCTGCAAGTTGATAATCAAAAGGAAGTGAATCGTTGAATTGTTTAAACGCTTCATCTGGACCCGTAGAAAAACGTCCGCCCCATAGTGCCATTGAACTGTCTCCAAATTCGGCTATTGCCCTGCAATGCAGGGCAATAATTAAATTACTTTTTCGTTAGTGCTGAGATTCTGCTAGATAGCGAAAATAAACGAATGAAGCCTTCAGCATGTGATTGGTCATATACATCATCTTCGCCGAAGGTTGCGAAATCTTCGCTGTATAAGCTATTAGGTGATTTTTTCTGTACCGCAGTGACTTGGCCTTTATAAAGCTTAAGCACTACTTCACCCGTTGCTAACTTAGACAGTGATTCAGCACCTGCAAGAATCGAGTCTTTTAATGGCGTAAACCAACGACCGTCATAGACTAAGTGAGAGAATTCGCCACCAAGTACTTCTTTCCATTTACGGCTTGATTTATCTAGCACTAGCTCGTCAATAGCTTGAAGAGCAGCCATGATCACAGTGCCCCCAGGTGTTTCATAACAGCCACGCGACTTCATACCCACTAAGCGGTTTTCTACGATATCAACACGACCCACACCATGCGGCGCAGCAATGTCATTTAATTTAACTAAGCAATCATATGGTTTTAGTGATTCACCATTAACAGCAACTACTTCACCTTCAACCACATTCAATGTTACATATTCTGCTTCATTGGGTGCTTGCTCTGGCGAGTTAGTCCAAGTCCATACTTGATCACTTGGTTGGCACCATGGATCTTCAAGCTCACCACCTTCGTGAGAAATGTGCCAAGCATTAGCATCACGGCTATAAATTTTTGTTGCTGATGCAGAACACGGAATATTACGCTCAGCTAAGTAATCAAGTAATGATTCACGGCTTGATAAGTCCCACTCACGCCATGGTGCAATCACTTTTAGATCTGGTGCAAGGGCTGCGAAACATGATTCAAAACGCACCTGGTCGTTACCTTTACCAGTACAACCATGTGAAAGCGCATCAGCACCTACTTTACGGGCAATTTCAACCTGCGCTTTAGCAATGATTGGACGCGCCATAGACGTACCTAATAAATAAGTGCCTTCGTAAATAGAACCCGTTTTTAAAGTTGGGTAAATATAGTCACTGACCATTTCGTCTTTTAAGTCAACGATATGACATTCCGACGCACCTGAAGCTATGGCTTTTTCTTCAACGCCTTCAAGCTCCTCTGCGCCTTGGCCTACATCAGCAACAAACGCGATTACTTCACAGCCGTAGTTTTCTTTTAACCATGGCACGATTGCCGATGTATCAAGACCACCAGAATAGGCTAATACGACTTTTTTAATTGAACTCATTGGTGTTCCTTAAACAAAATTTGGATTTAATAATGTGACAAGTAGAGCATTTTGCGCGTGCATACGATTCTCTGCTTGTTGAATAATTTTTGATGCTGGGCCATCCATTACCTCAGAGGTAATTTCAAACTCACGATGCGCTGGCTGACAATGCAGTACAGTTTGCGCACCGGTTTTCTCTAGTAGGGCTTGGTTAAGCTGATATGGCATATATTTAGCTTTAACCTGCTCAAGCGGTGTTTTATCACCCATTGAAACCCAGGTATCAGCATAGACTGCATTTGCGCCAACTGCCGCCTCAATTCTGTCACTCACCATGACAGAGGCACCATTCATTGCTGCAATTTGCTCTGCTTGCTTAAGAATTTGCGAATCTGGCGAACTGCCTTTAGGACAAACTGCAACAAAATCAGTACCTAAAGTGGCTGCTAATAGCATTAGAGAGTGTGTGACGTTGTTACCTTCACCTAAGTAAGCAAGCTTTAGTTTACTAACATCGCCATGCACTTCTTGCAGTGTTAAAAAGTCAGCAAGCGCTTGGCATGGGTGATATAAATCACACAGGCTATTAACGACAGGCACCGATGAGTACTCAGCAAGTGTAGTCAGTGTTTTGTGTGCATACACGCGAGCAACAATGCCATCTGCCCAAGTTGAGATATTAAGAGCAAAGTCTTTAACTGATTCACGAGCGCCCATAGCACCATTTTGTGAATCTAAATAAACCGCATGACCGCCTAATTTATTAATACCAATATCAAATGATAAACGAGTACGTAAACTTGGCTTTTCAAACAATGTAACCACTGATTTGCCCGCTAATGCTTGGCTAAAATCTGCTGGGTTTGCTTTAATTTTTTGCGCTAAGTTTAGTAATTTAAGTGCGCCTTTTTGGTCTAACTCAAGACCATTTAAGAAATTCTTTAACATGAAATACCTATGGTGTAATTTTCGTTCCTACATGTTCGCCTTTTAATAAAGCGACTAAGTTCTCTGGCTTCAGCCAGCTTGAGATATACACACCACGTCGTAAATGTTGGGCAGCAAGAAGGCTGGTCTTTACTTTGACCTCCATCCCGCCCTGAATGACTCCTTCAAGGATAAGTGTTTCGATTTGCTGCGTATTAAGTTGATGTAGAGGCTGCTTATTGGCATCAAGCACAGCTTCTACGTCTGTCATAAAAATAAGTTCTGCATTAAGCTCTTTAGCGATAGCCGCTGCAGCTTCATCTGCATTGACGTTGTACCATTGGCCATCTTCTCCAAAGCCAATAGAGCTCACTAGGGGTAAACGACCTTGTTCAAGCATGCTAGGTAGCACGCTGTCACAACTACCTGAGCACTGACCTACTTGCGCCAATACTTTAAGTTTTTCAGATACCAGTACACCCGCTTCGTAAAGGCTTAAACCCACAGGTTTATGGCCAGCGCTGATTGCTTGGCTCATCAATTGTTTATTGGCACAACCGGCAAGAGCACCAACAATATATGGCATTTGCTCATTTGGGCTGATACGTAAACCTTGATGTTTTGCAGTTACAAAGCCGGCGTCTTTAAGCCAAGCATCAACCAAGGCTCCACCACCATGAACAATCACAAAGTTATCTTGTTGTTCAGAGGCTAAAACATCAAAAAGCGCTTTTGCGGCATCTGCGCTATTTAACACAGCACCACCGATTTTAATGATCCAAGTTTTCATTACAGCGCTCCTACTAAACCAGTATGGTGAGGTTCACCCATGGCTAAATTAATGCACTGCAATGCTTGCCCTGCCGCACCTTTTAGGAGGTTATCAATCGCTGACATAACGATGAGTTGCTCACCTTTTTGTTGCCATGCAATATCAACAAATGGTTGTTTAGCGACACCTTTGATGCTTGGAATTTTATTGCCAAGTAAGCGAATTAACGGCTCGTTTGCTAACACTTGATATGCCGCGCTCACTTGCTCTGCTGTTACACCCGGTTTTAATTGCACATAAATAGTTTCTAAAATTCCACGGGGGAAGTTACCCAAATGTGGGGTGAATAGCACAGGGTGACCAAGGTGCTGCTCAATCTCAGGTGTGTGTCTGTGGTTAAACAAGCCATAAGGAGCAAGTGACACTTCGCAAAAGTGGGTATTAACACTGGCTTTTCTACCAGCACCTGTAACACCTGACACCGCATTAACAATAATGGCTTGATCAGCTAATAAACCCGCTTCTTTAAGTGGTTTTAAAGAATTAAGAGCCGCGGTTGGGTAACAACCCGCTACAGCAACAAGGTTCGCTTTACTAATCGCATCGCTATTCCATTCAGCTAAACCATATGCTGCTTGTGCTAAAAGATCAGGGTGTTCATGTGCGAAACCGTAATAAGTCAGGTAATCCTCATTCCCAGCTAAACGGAAACCACCAGATAGGTCGAATACTTTTTTACCCATGGCTAAAAATTGCGGAGCAAGATCAACACTGACCTTGTGATCTGTACACAGGCATACATAGTCAGCATTGCTTTCGATATCTTTGTACGCTTCAGAAGTTAGAGGTTGTAGTGGGTACTCTAACAATCCAAGGTGCTCAGGGTATAAATCGCTTAATAACTTACCTTTATCTAAACTCCCTTCAGACACATAACATGCTTGTAGGGTCAGTTTTGGATGCTTAGCAACTAAACTTGCTAGCTCTGCGCCGCTATAACCACTTGCGCCAATAATCACTACATTCATTGCTTACTTTTACCTATTAAATCTATTTATCGATACGCCTAAAATTACTCGCTCAATTGCGAATAAAAACACTGTCTAAAGTAATGAAATCAGGTTATCGTCGTTTCGTGTTCATCGTACAGCTTTACTAATATTTATGCTTAAAAAGTGAATTGATATTCATCATAAATACTTTTATATTGTTATGCAATTAGATTGAATAATTATTTTTGGATTTTTTTATGTCGCTACCCTCTTTTATATCTATGTATCAGCAGCTGATTGCTGCCCCTTCAATTAGTGCGATTGAAGATTCTTTGTGCATGAGCAATAAAGGAGTTATTACCTTGCTCGCAGACTGGTGCGAAAGCCTTGGTTTTACATGTGAAATCACAGAGCTTGAAAACGGTAAGGGCCGTTACAACTTATTAGCGAAACGCGGTGAAGGAGATGGCGGTTTAATGCTTGCAGGTCATACTGACACAGTGCCATTTGATGATAGCCGCTGGAACTACGATCCGTTTAAACTTAGCGAGCATGATAATAAACTTTACGGTTTGGGTAGTATTGATATGAAGGGCTTTTTTGCCTTTGTATTGCAAGCAATTAGTGAGCTCGATGAAACTAAACAAACAGAGCCACTATTAATTCTAGCAACAGCCGATGAAGAAACCACAATGGCGGGAGCACAACAAATTTGCCGCCATCCGAACTTAAAACCAGCGCGCTGTATTATTGGTGAGCCAACTGATATGACACCAGTATTTACTCATAAAGGCCATATGAGTACAGCGATCCGGGTAATTGGTCGCTCAGGGCATAGTTCAGATCCTGAACGTGGTTTAAACGCCATCGAAGTCATGCATAAAATGATTACAAAATTGTTAATCATCAAAGAAGAATTAAAGAATAAATATTCAGTTGATCACTTTGAAATTCCGTACCCTACTTTGAACCTTGGCCATATCCATGGTGGCGATAATGCCAACCGCATTTGTGGTTGCTGTGAAATGCACATTGATATGCGGCCTTTACCTGGTTTAAGTGTGCAAGAGCTACAAGCGATTTTGCTAACAGCCGCAGAAGAGATTAATGCCCAATACCCAAATGCAGTGAGCGTTATCGACATGCATGAACCTATCCCAGCATTTAGTGGTAGCACTGATACAGCACTTGTAAAGCTGGCCGAAAAAGTCTCAGGTCAACCAGCTGTCGCTGTAAACTATTGTACAGAAGCCCCTTTTATTCAACAGCTTGGCTGTGAAACCATCGTCATGGGGCCCGGCTCAATTAACCAAGCCCACCAGCCAGATGAGTTTTTGGCGATGGAAAAAATTAAACCTTCGCAAGCGATTATCAGTAATATGATTAAAGCAAGCTGCTTTAGTGAATATACCCAAACCACCTCAAGATGCGAGTTTCAGTTGGAATAAAAAGCGATTTAGGCAAGGCATTGATTGCAAATAATAGTGGTTCTATTGTTAAAATCAATAACGCAGTATAAATCGCTTTTAAAGGGAGCATCACGCTCCCTTTTCTAATCCATATACTTACTTAAATATTTTTTAAATACCGGATCAGTTTTCGCCAGCTCTTTTTGCTCCGCTAAAATATCTTTTAGAATTGCTTTAGAGGTTAACGGGTTGGCTAGTACGACGCGAAATACCACGGTAGGTTGATGGTCATATTTTGCAGGAGTTAAACGAGTACGCGATACAAAAGAACGACCCGCTTCACGCTGACGTTTTTGCATGCTTGCAGTAAAGCGATTCAACGAAGCGTAAATATCTAATTTCGTTTCTTCGTCAGCATCTTTAAGCTTCGCTTGGATTTCTTTTGGTACGTAACGATAGGTTAATAAGCAAAGCTCAGGCTCTGAGATTAGTTCAAAGTCTTCATCCTGCTTGATCATGTCGGCAAAAGTGCGAGCTTTCACGATACTGCGATCAATTAGCATCTCGTAGCCTTTACGGCCAATAACACGTAAGCAAGCATGCACTAACATTGCCATACCTGGGCGGCTGCCCTCAAGGGTATGACTGCCTAAATCTTTTGAGCCTTTACGAAGAATATATTCCGCATGATGCTCAATAGCATCCGTCGCAGCTGGGTCTTTAAATAACACCAGACCAGCCCCCATTGGTACATACATTTGTTTGTGTGCATCAATGGTTATTGAATCAGCGCGTTCGATACCGCTCAATAGGTGGCGGTAATTTGAAGATAATAAGGTTGAACCACCCCATGCAGCATCGACATGAAAATGACAGTCAAGTTCTTCGCTCAAATCAGCCATTTCATTTAGTGGATCTATGCTGCCTGTTTCAGTCGTCCCAGCAACACCCACGAGTGCCATTACCTTAATGCCAGAGGCTTCAAGCTCATGAGCCTTTTTACGCATCGCATCAACATCGACTTTATTATTTTCGCCAGTTGCAATTGCGACAATGTTATCGCGACCAATACCCAGTAAATCAACGGTTTTGCCTAATGAGTAATGGCCTCGCTCAGAAACAAGCACAGCTAAGCCTTTATAACCATAATGCAGCATTCCAGCGATTAAACCCTGTGCAGCAATACCTTTATAGTCACCATCCGCTTTTAATAAACGGTTGCGGGCAATCCATAGTGCAGTAATGTTAGCAACAGTGCCACCTGAACAAAATGCGCCTAATGACGTTTTCGCGCTGTGCATCCATTTACTATAAAAGCTGTCGTCTTCACCATATGCAAGGTGATGCATCATGCCCAAAACTTGTCTTTCTAGAGGCGTAAATGCCTTAGAAGTTTCAATTTTTACTAGGTTTTGGTTAAGACCAACCATTAACTTAGAAAGCGGTAACACAAAATGCGGTAATGCTGAGGTCATATGACCAATAAAGCTCGGCGCAGCGGTATGCACAGAATGGGCAACTAACTGCTCCATAATGTCTTGAGCATAGTCTGAAACAAAGGTCGGCTCTTCTGGAATAGTAGCCGTTTGAAAGTCTTTTTCAATTTCGTGCAAAGGCTTTTCGATAGCAGCTATGTTCTCATTTAAGAACCCAGCTAAGTTGCTAGAAATTTCAGATTCGATTTTACTTAATGTCGAGTCTGGTGCTTCTGGCACCGTAAAAATACGAATCAAGCTTTCTTTAGAGGCGACGGCACAACGCTTTTGATCCATCCTAATACCCATAATTAGCAGCTAAAAATGCACCCGATGATGGGACATCTAGGTAAGCACTTTTGCGGCACTGTTTCTACGAAATTGGCTAACTTTACTGGAATATCACGAAAATGTCTCGTTTAAAGCAAAAAAGCGCTAATTTCGATGACAAAAAAGTGATCAGTTAATGAGTTTTGCAGTCATTTTATACTATCAGGCACGCTTTTTTTGAGTATAATCAAATGATAACTGCTAAGGGAACCTCTATGCCCAAAGGAATGCAAAAAACCAGCTGGCTGCTATATGGCTTCGCCGCATTTTTTATAAGCTTATTTGGCTATATCTATTATACCTATGAAACCACGCGTAGTGAGATCATGGAAAATATCGATACCAAATTGCTTAATGCCGCGGTCAGTGTCAAACATATCCTAGGTGATGACTACCACAATATAGTTAATGCGGGCTTACCAATCTCTTCGGCAATATATAAAGACAAAAGCCGAGCCCTATCTGAGTATGCAAAACAAATGCAGCTTGCCTATGTGTACGCAATGGTACTGCGCGACGGCAAAGTCTATTTTAGTGCCTCGAGTTACACGCAAAAAGATCAAAACAATGGCCGCGTAACGCAGTTTCTAGATGCCTACCCTGAAGCGACAGAACTTAACAAAGAAGCTTTTTTTTCAACAGAGCCGGTATTTGAGGTATCAAAAGATCAATGGGGCTATTTTAAAAGCATCTTTGTGACTTTTGTCGATGATAATGGTCACACCTATATAACTGGTGCCGACATAACCATTGGTGACTTAAATCAGCAACTGCAGCACAGTGTGACCCGTGCAATGATCACAGGCTGCTTCTTTTTCTTTATTGCAGCGCTAATTGCTGGGCTGTATTTTTTACAACTAAAACGCTCCCTATCAACAGATGCCCGCACCGGCTTTGCGAACCATGTCGCGCTGGAATACTACATAAAGAAAACCACCAAACACCGTATGGAGCTGGCAGTTATTGCCATTAATGAGCTAGAAGATATTAGCAGTTTTTATGGCACTGAAGTGAGCGACAAAGTAATGGCTAACTTGCTTAGCTATTTTCAATCAAGGATGCCTAGCGAAGGGTTTGTCTATCGGTTAGCAACTAATAAAATTGCGCTATTACGAACGCATAGTGATGAGCGTAATATCGATGATGTAATTAATGCTTTTAACTATGCTATTCCTGCGTTGAAAGAGCCTTATATCTACGTGAGCTTGTACGCAGGTATCGCCACGGGTAATAAGTCAATGTTGATTGAAAACGCCCATGTTGCGCTGCAACAAGCAAAGCTTAATAATCAGCGTATTGTACGTTATGAAAATGTGTTTAAGCAGGTTGAAGAGAAATTTAGAAGCAATGTTACGCTTGCCAAAGAAGTAAAAGAAGCCTTCGATAACAACCGTATCGTACCTTACTTTCAAGCAGTCTATAATAACCAAAGCAAACACATTGACCATTATCAATGCCTTGCCAGAATGGCCAGTGCTACAGGTCGTATTCATGCGCCAGATTACTTTATGATGGTACTAAAGCGCTCACGTATGGACGGTCTTTTAAGACGCACCATGTTCACTCGATGCATTGAGCAGTTTAGAAAAACCAATGTGCGCTGGAGTATCAACATTACCGCACAAGATATTCTCGACCCAAGCTTAAGCGAGTTTTTAGAGTTACAACTTAGGCGCTATCCGCAGCCTCATAATATTATTTTTCAGTTTTATGAGCGTGATGCTATCGCTTACTTTAGTGAAGTAAAAACCTTTATTAACACCCTAAAAAATAAAGGTGCTCAGGTTATTATCAATGAATTCGGCGCGGGCTTTTCAAACTTACCCCACATTAGGAAGCTAGAAATTGATGGCTTGAAGCTAGATAAAGGGTTGGTGAGCCAAATTCATACCAATACAGATAACTATCTATTTATTGAAAACTTGGTGAAATATGCTCAGCAACTAAAGTTAGATGTAATTGCTGAGCAAGTTGATAACGAACAAATAGCAGATGCGCTTGCTCGTGCGGGTGTTACTTTAATGCAAGGGAGTCATTTTGCACCACCGACCCCCTATATTCATTAAAGGTTGATCACCAAACGGTGGCTTTGTTGACCACTGGCCCAATATTTACGTTCGAATGGAGTAATTGCAGTATCGCTTTCATACAGCTCAACATCGCACTTATGCCCAGCAAGCTCTAATGAGCGAGCGAACTCTTTTACGTATATATCCCAGTTGCTTCTCAGCTCTAAGCGGCCCCCTAATTTAACGATATACGGAAAAATTGCAGCGCCGTGCCAGCGTCTTTGCAAGTGCTTTGCTTTTGGCCAAGGATTTGGATACAACAGGTAATGATGACTAGGTTGCCAGTTTGCAGCCACTGCTAAGCGCCAAAAATCGTTTAAATCAGCTTGTACTAAAATGTACTGCCCTGCATCTGTTTGCTTGTATTCAATATCATGCTTATCTAAACGATGTGATGACTTATCAATACCAATCACTAATGCATCAGGGTGACGTTTAGCTAAGTTAGCAGTACTTTCACCCACACCACAACAGGAATCAAGAATAATAGGCCCGTTAAATGCTTGCACCTTTTCGTTTACCTGATCAAAAGCCGCTTGCGTATGTTCTGCAATCGGCTTTTTAAATTCAGCACTTAAGTGCTTTAAAACTATTTCGTCTAGCTTTTCATGTAAGCCAGGTTGATTCGATACAATACTTCTCGAATTTGCATCCGTCATTAGTGTCTAAGCCCCACACCACGTCTAATAAGGGTTAACGCTAACGTAAATAAACCCACAATAAATAAACCAAGTACACCAAATGCTACCGATAAGTCGACATCAGACACACCTAAGAAGCCATATCTAAATGCATTCACCATATAAATAATTGGATTTACTTGCGATACGCCTTGCCAAAATTCTGGCAACAAGGTGATAGAGTAAAACACCCCACCGAGATAAGTCAGCGGCGTTAAAATAAAGGTCGGGATAATACTAATATCATCAAAGCTATTAGCATAAATTGCATTGATAAGTCCGCCTAATGCAAATACAGCCGACGTTAAAATAACCGTAGCCATAATCACAAAAATATTATGAATTTGAATATCAACAAATAGCAAAGAGACACAGGTAACAATTAAACCAACCAGCATACCTCGTGTCATACCACCGCCCATGTAGCCAAGTACAATGATGTAGTTTGGCACTGGTGCAACTAAGAGCTCTTCAATGCTTTTTTGAAATTTAGTCGAATAAAAACTCGAGGCAACATTCGAGTAAGAGTTGGTGATCACCGACATCATAATCAGACCCGGGACAATAAACTCCATATAACTAAAGCCACCCATATCACCGATACGAGAACCAATCAGATTACCAAAAATCACAAAATACAGGCTCATCGTGATTGCCGGCGGAACTAAGGTTTGCACCCAAATACGTAAAAAGCGAATACACTCTTTGATCCAAATACTTTTTAGCGCTACTCCATATTTAAACATTATTCGCCTCGCCCTTGTTCTAATAACCCTACAAACAGCTCTTCTAAACGGTTTGCTTTATTTCGCATACTCAGCACAGTATTACCTTGTTCAGTCAGTGCACTAAACACCTGGTTTAAGCCCTGAGACTTCGCCACTTCAACTTCTAAAGTGTGATCATCGGTCAGTGTGTATTTATAACCTTCAATGCTAATTGGCTGCACTGGTTGCTTTAAATCAAGTACGAAAGTTTCTTTATCAAGCTTGGCAAGTAACGCTTTAATGGTGGTGTTTTCAACAATCACACCACTGTCGATAATCGCGATGTTTTTACATAGCAGCTCGGCTTCTTCTAGATAATGGGTGGTCAAGATGATGGTCACACCTTGCTTATTAATCTCGCGAAGAAAATCCCACATAGAGCGGCGTAGCTCAATATCAACACCCGCTGTTGGTTCATCTAAAATGAGTAATTTAGGTTCATGCATCAGTGCACGAGCAATCATTAAACGGCGTTTCATACCACCTGAAAGGGTGCGCGCTTGTTTATCTTTTTTCTCAAATAAACCTAGCTGCTTTAAGTATTTTTCAGCACGCTCATGTGCCAGCTTTCTTGGTACACCGTAATAGCCTGCTTGGTTAACTAAGATTTGATTTAGTGTTTCAAACTGACTGAAATTAAATTCTTGCGGTACTAAGCCAAGTTCAGACTTAGCAGCTTCAAGGTCTGTATCAATATCGTGACCAAATACCTGGACACGACCGGCACTTTTATTCACTAACGATGAGATAACACCAATAGTGGTTGATTTACCTGCCCCGTTTGGTCCAAGTAAGGCAAAGAAGTCGCCTTGCTGAACTTGTAAATCAATGCCTTTTACGGCTTCAACACCATTTTTATAAACCTTTTTTAGGCCTTCAATATTTAATGCGATCGTTTTTTCGCTCACTGTTTGCCCTCTCCATAACCCCAACGTTTCGTCAAAGTATGTTCAATGTTTAAATGATCTAAAATTCGCGCCACCATAAAATCAACCAAATCGGAAATCTGCTCTGGTTGATGATAAAACCCCGGTGCCGCAGGCATAATAGTTACGCCTAGTCGTGCTAGCTTCAACATGTTTTCAAGGTGGATTTCGCTAAATGGCGTTTCACGCGGGACTAAAATCAGCTGCCCACGCTCTTTAATAACCACGTCAGCGGCGCGTTCTAGTAAGTTATCTGATGCCCCGACCGCAATTGCAGATACTGAACCTGCACTACAAGGGCACACCACCATTTTTTTCGGCGCGGCTGAGCCAGATGCAACAGGACTAAACCAGTTGTCTTTACCAAATACTTTTAGTTGCTCAGGAGCGGCATTAAAAAGTGTACTAAGCTGCTCCGTCGCTTTGTCTTCATTACCTGAAAGTTTGATATTCGATTCTGTATCAAAGACCACTCTTGCCGCACTTGAGATCAGTACATACACCTGAAACTGCTGTTCAAGTAATACTTCTAATAACCTTAAGCCATAAGGAGCCCCAGAGGCACCACTAAAAGCTAACGTTATTTTATCTTTAAATTGCATACAGTTAAGCTCCGTATACTGGTTAGTTTTGTTCAAGGGCAGTGATTAAACGCTGATGAATACCTTCAAAACCACCATTACTCATAATTAAAATATGTTGTGACGGCGCACTGTTGCCAACAACCTGAGTAATGATTTCCTCAGTGCTTTTCATGCAATGCATACCTGCTTTGTCTGCGTATTCTTTTAACGACCAGCTTAAATTTTCTGGCTCAAATAAATACACATCATCTGCTGCATCGAGTGAATCAATCAGGGTTTGTTGATGCACGCCCATTTTCATTGTGTTTGAACGAGGCTCTAAAATAGCAATTATCTTATCAGTGCCTACTTTTGCACGTAGCCCTGCTAAGGTCGTTTTAATTGCCGTTGGATGATGGGCAAAGTCGTCATACACTTTTATTGAGTTAACGTCGGCTTTAAGCTCCATACGGCGCTTAGGAGAGATAAACTCAGCTAAGCCTGCAATACTGACTGATACCGCGATGCCTACGTGTCTGGCTGCTGCAATGGCCATAATGGCATTTTTGACATTGTGCTCACCCATGGCTTGCCAGCTGACAACACCTTGCACTTGCGAATTTAATAGCACTTCAAACTCGCTACCATCAGCTTTAAGTAAGCGGTAATCCCAATCACCCGAGAGTGTTTCGCTCTCGCTCCAAAGGCCGCGTTCAATCACATCTTGTAATGCTTCATCTTGGCTTGGCCAAATCACTTTGCCACTACAGGGTAATGTACGCATCAAGTGGTGAAATTGTTTCTTTATCGCGTTTAAATCTTCAAAAATATCAGCATGATCAAATTCAAGATTATTTAGAATTAAGGTACGCGGTAAGTAATGAACAAATTTACTGCGTTTATCGAAAAATGCCGTGTCGTATTCGTCGGCTTCAATAACAAAAAATGGCGTTTCGCCAACACGGGCAGACACCCCAAAATTTTGTACGATACCGCCAATCAAAAAGCCCGGTTTCATTCCTGCGTATTCTAGTAACCATGCCAGCATACTGGCTGTAGTCGTTTTGCCGTGTGTTCCGGCCACAGCCAACACCCACGAGTTTTGCAGTAAATTATGCTTTAACCATTCTGGACCAGAAGTATAAGGCAAGCCTTTATCAAGAACGTATTCAACACAAGGGTTGCCTCGGCTCATAGCATTACCAATCACCACCATATCTGGCGCGGGTTCTAGTTGGGCAACGTCATAACCTTGGGTGAGCGTAATTCCTAGCTCTTCTAATTGCGTGCTCATCGGCGGGTACACATTTTGATCAGAGCCTGTCACTGTGTGACCTAATGATTTAGCGATTGCGGCAATACCACCCATAAAGGTGCCACAAATTCCAAGAATGTGAATATGCATCTACTGTCCTGAGCAAAATGAATAAGAGATAAGTAAGGCGTTATAATGCCAAATATAAGCTTTACTTACCATTACTACACGGCATTAGAGTATTGCCAAATAGCCAACATAAAAAAACACCTCAACTTGAGGTGTTTTTTAATTAAGTTTAAAGCCTATTTTACAGTATTAAGAATGCAAACAAACCTACACCTAATAGTAAGCGATAGATAACAAATGGCATCATGCCCATGCGCTCAATCACTTTTAAGAAAAAGAAAATACAGGCATAAGCCGACACAAATGATAAGCCTGCGCCTAGTAAAATTGCATGCCAATCAATCGCCTCACCCGCTGTAGCCAACTGATACACATAATATGAACCTGCTGCTGCAATTACTGGAATTGACATTAAAAACGAAAAGCGCGCAGCGCTTTGCTTGTTTAGACCCAACATCAAGCCCACAGTAATGGTAATACCTGAACGGGATGTGCCAGGAAATACCATAGCGAGAACTTGTGAAAAGCCTAATAAAAGCGCACTGAAAAAGTTTACTTGGTAAATATTCTTAACTTGCTTTGCTTTTACATCGGCATACCAAAGTAACAAACCAAATACGATGGTTGAAGTAGCAATAACCCAGGCATTACGCGAGTAGCTTTCCACAAAATCTTTAAATAAATAACCAATTAATAATGCTGGAATGGTCGCAACAATAATCCACCAGCCTAAACGACTATCGTCGGTTGCGCCTTGTGAACCAAACGATTTAAACCACGCACCGAGAATATCCACCACTTCTTTACGAAAATACAGTACCACAGCACCTAGCGTACCTACGTGTACCGCAACATCAAATGCTAGGCCTTGGTCGTGCCAACCTAAAACTTGTGAGGGTAAAATTAAATGTGCTGAGCTCGAAATAGGTAAAAACTCAGTCAATCCTTGAATTAAGGCTAAAACAATTATCTCAATAATACTCATGGGTTAGAAAACTCCACCTTCCATAGTTTTTGTTGTGGGTTGTTATAATTATTCCATAACTCAGCCAAAGTTAGCTTAGCTACGGGGTGATAAAAATCGGGAGCTATCTCAGCAAGAGGCTGCAATACAAAGGCATTTTTGGTTATTTCATCCCGCGGTAATTGCGCAGGCGAATCACAGATAATGTCATCATAAAACAATAGATCAAGGTCTAATGTGCGAGGGCTAAATTTTTTATCCTCACGGGTGCGGCCATTATCAAGTTCAATTTTTTTCAGTAGTTTACATAGATCAGCTAATGGCATATCTGTTTTTGCTGCGACCACTGAATTATAAAAATTACTACCTGCAAACCCCACCGCTTCACTTTCATAAACAGACGAATGTATAAAGTCTGGAAAGTGAGGCTTTAAGGCAATAAGCGCTTGTCGAAGATAATGCTCTTTATTGACATTAGAGCCTAAGCTTATAAAAATTTGCGCCATGTTAGTTTGCCTTACGACGGGTGATCTCAACTCCCACCGTTTGCGCTTGTGGCACTGCGGCTGGTTTACTGACACGTATAGTGACTTGGTTAGTCGCAAACTCAGCTAAAATAATGGCAGCTAATTGCTCAACTAAAGTTTCAAGTAACTCAACTGGTTTTGCCGTTGTATGCTCAATCACTCGTTCACTCACTTTGGCGTAATCAAGTGCTAAATTTATATCATCAGTTGCCGCTGCGGCAGAAATATCACATAACATTTCGATATCAAAATACAGGCTTTGTTTACTTTCTTTTTCAAAATCATACACGCCAATAATGGTGTCTACATGTAGCTGTGATATATATACCTTGTCCATTGATACTCCAAGTGACATGAATATTAAAACAACTCCTCATACTAAACGCTTATTGATAACAATAATGCGCTATATAAGCTGTCATACTGTTTTAATATATAAAAATTACCCCTACAATAACGGATAGATGCATTGCAATATGGTGCTTACATACTACTCGATGAGAGCGGCAGATGGTTTTGCCGCCAATGATAGCCCAAAAGTGCAGATTAAAAAATAAGGAAGCGCGTGTTAGAAGTTTTAATGTTAGTTTTAGCTTACATACTGGGATCGGTCTCTTCCGCTATCCTTGTATCACGGCTGTTTAAACTACCAGACCCACGCAGTCATGGATCGAATAACCCTGGTGCTACAAATGTTTATCGCCTTGGTGGAAAAGTCCCCGCTGTTTTAGTTCTTGTCTTTGATATTTTAAAAGGAACCATCCCTGTCTGGGGTGCCTACTTTTTAAAAATAGACCCGCTAATGCTAGGTTTAATTGGTGTGGCAGCCTGTTTAGGGCATATGTATCCGCTGTTTTTTAGCTTTAAAGGTGGTAAGGCTGTCGCGACCGCTTTTGGCACGTTATTACCCATTGGTTTATCGCTAGGTGGGATGCTGATCGCAACCTGGCTCATAATTGTTGCTATCACACGATATTCATCGCTTGCGGCACTGGTTACGGTTTCATTAGCACCTCTTTATACTTGGTGGATAAAACCTTTGTATACCTTGCCAGTTACCTTTTTAACCGTGTTGATAATTTTCCGTCACAGAGCAAATATTACTCGCTTGATGGCAGGGGAAGAGCCTAAAGTAGGGGCTAAGAAAAAAGCCCCAGAACAGGAATAGTGTTATAAATTAAAGTGCTTCGAGTGAATCAATAGGCCAGCGCGGCTTAGTTTTCATATCAAGGCTAGCAAACTGACCTGCTTTCAAACGCTGCATACCAGCATAAGCAATCATAGCGCCGTTATCTGTACAAAACTCTGTGCGCGGGTAATAAACGCGCCCTTTCATGCCTTGCATTACTCGTTCAAGTTGCGCACGCAATTGCACGTTTGCACTTACACCACCGGCAATCACTAAACGTTTGATACCTGTTTGCTTTAATGCACGCTTACATTTAATGATTAGGGTATCTATTACCGCTGTTTGGAATGCATGAGCAATATCAGCTTTGGTTTGCTCGTCATCATCGCTATCACGAATCGCAAGAGACGCCGCTGTTTTTAAGCCACTGAAGCTAAAATCTAAGCCTGGTTTATCAGTCATCGGACGTGGAAATACAAAACGCTCAGGCGTACCTTGCTCCGCAAGTTTTGCTAGACGTGGGCCACCAGGGTAATCAAGACCTAATAACTTCGCGGTTTTATCGAATGCTTCACCGGCAGCGTCATCAACTGACTCTCCCAGCACTTCGTATTCACCAATGCCAGATACTTTAACCATCATAGTATGACCGCCAGACACCAGTAGTGCGATAAACGGAAATTCCGGTTTGTCCTCTTCAAGCATTGGCGCAAGTAGGTGGCCTTCCATATGATGAACAGCAACAGCAGGAATATTCCAACCATAGGCCAATGAGCGACCAATAGAGGTTCCCACAAGGAGTGCACCAACAAGTCCAGGGCCTGCGGTGTAAGCAATGCCATCTAAGTCTTCTGGGCCACAACCAGCTTGTGCAAAAGCAGCATCAATCAAAGGTAAGGTTTTACGTACGTGATCGCGTGACGCAAGCTCAGGTACCACACCGCCGTAATCGGCATGCACTTTTACTTGGCTATACAGTTGATGTGCTAATAAGCCTTGTTCATCATCATAAATGGCAATACCCGTTTCATCACATGATGATTCAATACCTAAAATTCGCATCAATTACTCCGCCAAGAAAAAACAAACGCGTATTTTACAGTGAAAATACGCATTACTGAATATTAAATTGCAATACCGATGTTGGTTTGGCCGTCAGATACTGCAAGTTGCTTAAGCTCTTTTACGTTCTGGGAGGTAATTCGGCCCATTTGCTCTACAAAATCAATAAGCTCAGCAAGTACATCAATTTCATACTGCATTAGAGGGTGTTCACGAACAGCTTTGTTATCAGCAATTTCACCATCTACTGTTAGTTGATATTCAATAAAACGAGCCACTGAAGCCTGTGAAATTTTACTAATATTTAAAAACTCTTGTTCATCTTTAGCTATCAAACCGTGCAACATGCCAAGTAAAGCGGTTGCTGTATCGATTGCGGGATAAGTCCCGAACATGTCAAAGTCAGTAAGCTCTGGCACATTCGGCTCTATTTTTTCAATTTGCTTTTCAAGGCTGATTTTACTTTTTGGAAGTAAGATTTTTTCCCAGCAGACACTTAATGCGCTACGAAAAACCGCGGCATCACCAAACCCTGTTGCTTCACTAAATAAGCTGTAATTAGGCAGCATACGCTCAAGTAATGCGCCACCTAATACCGCTTTTTGCAAATAGTTTAATTCTCTAATACGTTGAAAATTATTCGCTTTTGTCATTCTTTACAGTCCCACAAGACCAACATATTTCAAATGTTGCTCCGTTAAGCTCATGACACTTAGGGCATACCCAGTCAGGAGCCGATTGTTTTAATTGCCGGTAGTTTAGCAATATTTCTTGCGCCTGGCGCTCTTTTAATGCGTAAACGAGTATATCGACCCCTGTTTGTTCAAATGGGATCTCTCCAAGCGCCCCTTGTAAAAGCTCACCTTGCAGTTGCGATTCGATCCCTTTACTTTTTAAAAGCCCTTTAATAATGTTGGCTTCTAAGCCATTTTCAGCCTGAAACACTTTCACCCAAGCGAATGGGTCCTGCTTAGCAGGTTGATTTAAATTATTGTTTTGCAAATCACTTCCCTTTTACTTTTCTATCTTTAAATCCTAAACTACGCTAGCAACTAACTTCGCTGCAATGCTTATTTCAAGGTAGCCACATGACTTTAACAACACCGGGATTGTTATTCCCAGCAATTTCCTTACTGTTACTTGCTTACACCAACCGTTTTTTGGTGCTTGCTCAGCTTATTCGAGAGCTCAATGCACGTGAAGGGGAAAGTATCCGCCCATTAGTTGTTGCACAAATTACCAATTTAAGAAAACGCATTAAACTCATTAGGGTGATGCAGGTTTATGGTGTTGCCTCTTTTCTGATGTGTACCTTATCAATGTTTGCATTATTTATAGAATTTAATACCACAGGAATCATTTTATTTGGTATCAGCCTCGCTTGCTTAGCCTTATCACTTCTCACCTCTTTGTATGAGATCCACATTTCTTGTGATGCTATTGAAATCGAATTAAAGAATATCGAAAAAAAACCAGTTTCAGATAAGGCAGAGTAAATTTCTGCCTCTATACTTATTGTATGAGATACAACAATAAGTGGTGTTTTTGTGGATGATTTCTTATTTTCTGAAGAACAGTTAGAAGAAAATAATATAGAAACTGAAGAGCCTGAATACTGGCATATTCTTGTTGTTGATGATGAAGAAGATATCCATCAAGTTACGAAACTAGTATTAGCTGGCTTCACTTTCGAAAATAAAGGTCTGCGCTTTTATGACGCCTACTCTGCGGCCGAAGCAAAAGAGTTTTTAAAAAAAGATATTCCCTTTTCTGTTGCCCTCGTTGATGTGGTAATGGAAACCAACCATGCTGGTCTTGAGCTTATTCAATACATTCGCGATGAAATAGAAAACCACGATATTCGTTTAATTCTGCGCACAGGTCAGCCAGGTGAAGCCCCAGAAGAAGCGATTATACGCGATTACGACATCAACGATTATAAAAACAAAACTGAGCTCACCGCGATTAAAATTAAAACCTTGCTTTACTCCGCCTTAAGAGCACACCGCGATATTCAAATTATTGATCGCCACAAGCATGGTCTTGAGCAGATCATCAACGCGTCTGCTAACTTTTTAAAATGTGACAGTGTTCATGAATTTGCTTCAACAATTTTAAGCCATGTCACTAACGTGATGGGCATTAATGACACGCAAATTTATTGTGCTGCAGCCGTTAACTTACAATCCTCTCCAGCAAAGGATTTCCAGCTACTCGCAGCTTCTGGCGTGGGCCCCACACCACAGCAAAACACCATTCCTGATGAAGTAAAAAACTTATTTATAGATGCACATGAGCGAAAATCATCACTAAAAACAAGTAATGATTATATTGGTTACTTTCCTACCAAAGCCGGCCTTGAAACCATGCTTTATGTTCATAAAGGCAGTAAGTTACAGGCCACAGAACATCAACTGTTAGAGTTTTATGCCAACAATATCGCGCTTGCTTACGATAATTTAAAACTCAGAGAAATGGTCAAAGATTCGCAAAAAGAGCTGTCGTACATTCTTGGAGAGGCAGTAGAAAAACGCTCTAAAGAAACCGGCTCTCACGTTAAACGTGTTGCTTTATATAGTGAGTTACTTGCTCAGCTTTCAGAGCTTAACCCATTTCAATGTGAAATCATTAAGCTTGCTTCACCACTACATGACATTGGTAAAATCAGCATTCCAGACAGCATATTGAATAAACCTGGTAAGCTCACTGATGATGAGTGGGAAATAATGAAAACCCATGCAGAAATCGGCTATGAAATATTAAAAAATTCAAGTAACGAGATATTGACATGCGGTGCTTTAATTTCTTACCAACACCATGAAAAGTGGGATGGTTCAGGGTATCCGCAAGGTTTAATGGCAGACGATATCAATATAGTTGGCCGCATAACCGCCCTCGCCGATGTATTTGATGCCCTTTGTAGCGACCGTTGTTATAAGAAGGCTTGGCCATTGGAAGAGGCGTTAACACTCATAAAAGATCAGCGCGGGAAACATTTTGATCCAATTCTAGTCGACTTATTACTTGAAAATTTACCACTTTTCTTAGAGATTAAAGACCGTTACCCTGACTAGATGTAACTTTTCTGTAAAACACTTCCCAAAAAAGGTACAATAATTTACTATGCCTAGGTGAAGTATAATATTGCCTGGACGTAAAAGGCTTACTCATAACAAGGGACTATTAAAGTGAGATTTGAACAACTTGAACAATTTGTGGCACTCGGGGTGCTAAGGCATTTCCGCCAAGCTGCAGAAAAAACCCAAATCAGCACTTCAGCGTTAACTCGCAGTATTCAGACGCTCGAAGATGAAATTGGCTATGAGCTCGTTACCCGCTCTACACGCTCAGTTAAGTTAACCAAAGAAGGTGAACTTTTCCTTGAGTACGCTAAACAAACCCTCGACAACCTTGAAGAAACCAAAAAACGTTTATTCGAATCTTTAAACGGTTGCACTAGCGAAAAATTAGTTATTGGTTATACCAACAAAGCAAGTACGGTTGTGCCTGTTTCTTGCGGCCAATTTTTAGCGCAGTATCCGCATGTAAAAATCGAGATGCAGTTACAAGAGCAAAGTGAACTTGTACGTAAACTGCAATTAGGTGAAATTGATATTAGCGTATGCTCGCAGGCAATGAACAGCATTGGTAGTGATATACATTTACCTGATCAACTGATTATTTTTGTAGCTAAAAACCACCCACTTGCGCATAAGAGCGACATTAGTAAACGCGACTTTGCAGACTACCCTATGTACAGCTGTTTTTCACAGTCTAAACAAGTGCAAGCTATGCTAAACGATGCTATCGAATCTTTTGATAAAACATCAAGCATCAAAGTAGGTAGCATCGAGCAAGTAATGGATGGCCTTAAAAAGTCAAACCACATCGCAATAGCCAGTATTGAACACACAAATATTGTCTCTTCAGACCCAGATTTACTGTTATTGAAAACCAATAAAGGTATCGCACACGAGCAGCTTGTGATCCAAACAAATCAACAAATCAATGAGAATTCTCATGTTAGTCATTTACTTGACCTCATTGAAAAAACGGCGTTATCAAGCCAAAGCTAATAGCTATAATATATACTGCTAGCCTGTAATTAATCAGGCTAGCCAATCCCCTTTATTTCTTCATCTTTTACTGCATAAAAAGCGTGCATCGCAGAATTTTTCATATACACTTACGCACCTTTTTTTGATTGTGCACATGAATGACCGCACCGCTTATTACCGACACATACTTAGATGCTATTGAACGTACAGGATATGCTGTTGTTGAAAACGCGATTGATGAAAGCTTAATTGCTGATTTAATAGCAGATTGCTATCGCATTAATCCGCATTTTCATACCGCAGGTATTGGCCGATTAAACGACCAACAAATAGATAAAACTGTGCGTAAAGATAAAACCTTTTGGTTTGATAGCTCTAGCCAAGCACAAATTACTTATCTGGCGACCATGGAAGCAATAAAGACACAGTTAAACCGTAACTTCTATTTAGGCTTATTTGATTATGAATGCCATTATGCAAAGTATCAACAAGGTGACTTTTATAAAAAGCACTATGATGCCTTCAAAGGCCGTTCGAATCGCATTTTTACAACGGTTTGTTACTTAAATACGCCAGAGTCTGGCGGTGAATTGGTGATCTACAAACCAAAAAGTAAAGACATTGAAATAGTTATTAAACCTCAAGCGGGCTTATTGGTTATGTTTGAAAGCGAACGCTTTATGCATGAAGTATTACCCGCAAGCGATGTACGCTACTCTATTGCGGGCTGGTTCAGAAAAAATGCCTCAATCAGCGGCATTATCGACCCACCAAGGTAATTAAAATGGCAGTGGCAAGGATGCTACTATACCGATAAAAATCACTAACCCTACATAATGGTTATTCAAAAATGCTTTGAAACAAGGGTCTCGCTCTCGTTTATGAATAAGTATTTGTTGATAAAGTAAAAAACCAACCGCTGCAGCTAAGCCCAGCCAATAAGGCAAGCCAAGGTGATTACTCATACCTATGTAAGCAAGAATCGTAATAAACAAGGCATTGAGTAAAAAGATGATGTGTCTGTCATAGCTGGCAAACAAGATTGCTGTTGATTTAACGCCAATCTTTAAATCATCATCTCGATCAACCATGGCATACATAGTGTCATAAGCCACAGTCCAAACAAGATTCGCGGTAAATAGGAGCCAGGCTTCTAATGGCACTGAGCCAATCGATGCCATATAGGCCATTGGAATAGCCCAGCTGAATGCAGCACCAAGCACAACTTGCGGTAGTTGCGTGTAGCGCTTCATAAATGGATAACAAAACGCCAGTGCTAAGGCACCAAACGACAATAATATCGTTGACCATCCGAGTGTTAACACTAAACCAAAGGCCACCACAATAAGCAGTACAAACAAACTCAGAGCTTCACCACTTGATACCAAACCTGCTGCCAGCGGTCGCTGGGCTGTGCGCTTAACAGAGCCATCTATCTTACGATCGGCAAAGTCATTAATTACACACCCAGCACTGCGCATCACAAAGACGCCCAAACTGAAAACCACAAAATTTAATAAGCTCGGTGTGCCAAGCTCAGCAAGCCACAGCGCCCAATAAGTTGGCCATAATAGCAACAAGGTGCCAATTGGCTTATCGGTACGCATTAACTGTTTATAGTAAGGTATATGTGCGACCTTAAGTGCAGCTAGCTTCATAGGTAAATATACGCTCCAGGTAAGAATACTTCAGCCACGAGAAAATGAGCATTAGATAAGCTAAAAACACTGCGTCTTCCCCACAATGGTTGTGAAGAGAGGCCAATTTCAGCTGTTAAAGCTTGAATAGCGTGCTGCTGGGAAAACTCAGCAACTTCTATTTCTGTACGCGATAAGCTTGGGTCTTGAAAAATAACATCACCAAGCGGCCTTGTTCCCATACTTAGTAACTGCTGCTTTTTTAATGTATCATCTGCCGGCAACCAGCTTTGTGCATAAACCATTGGTTTACCATCGCATAGGAGTAACACTTCGCGATTTAATGCCTGACTTAGAGAGGTATTGAGTAACGCTTGTTGCTCGGCGGTTAGGTCAAATGGCGCTTCGTTTAAAACTTCAACTGAAAAAGCCTGACAGTGACTTTTAAGCTTGGCTGTTAATGACCCAGCTTCAAGCAACCAACTTTGCTGTTGTTGCGTCAAATCTGGAAATGCTGAAGCAGGCTGCCAATTTGCAGCTAATGAAACTGGGAATGTGATCACAACGACTCATTATTTTTAAAAACCGTGCAAATGATATCACTGCTGCACGTTTCGAAAAAGTCATGATTTAATCTCAAGCAAGGTTAAAAAACGCAGAACAGCCTGTATCTTAAGTGAATTTGGGTATAGACTAAAAATCATTGAAAGGGTGGAATATTCTTAACTATGAAAAAATCATTGTTATCAATTTACTTGATAAGCATGCTACTTGTTACTGCAACAAGTTGGTCTGTACGCGCTGAATCAAATGTTGGCTACTTTGGTTTTGAGCCTGACATCATCACTAACTACATAGGTCAAGGTAATAAAAAGCTTGGCTATGTTCGTATAACGGTGGATCTCATGCTCAATGATCTATCTGATATCGCAATCGTAGAACATCACACTCCACTATTACGTGATGCGATTGTTGAAATACTCTCAAAAGAGCCTGAAGAAAACATTAAATCGCTTACCGGTCGCGAAGAAATCAGAAAACGCTGCACCGAAAAACTAAAAGCACTACTAAAACAAGAAACAGGACAAGAGATTGTCCGAGAAGTGTTATTTACTAAGTATTTATATCATTAATTGTAAGATGGCGGCATAAGCCGCCATTTTTATTTACGCGATTATTTACGCGATAAAAGCTTATCTGATACAGCATAAGCCATACCAGCCAACAACCCCGCTAAATGCGCCCAGTTCGCCATACTCACAGGCAACATATCTACAAAGCCCAGAATAAGCCAAACCAGCATAAAACCGACAATGCTATTACTTACTAGTGGCGGCTCTGTTGGTCTCATTACGCTGTAAATCCAACAAAAACCCAGTAAGCCATACACAACGCCGCTTAGACCACCAAAGTTAGGCCCAACTACTAAAAACTGTGCCCAGTTACTAATGAATGCCGTCACTAAAAATAAACCCACTAAGGTTAATTTGCCACTGCGTTTTTCTATATCGTTACCCAGCGTCATCCACCAGATCAAATTAAAAATAAGATGAATAGCGCTAAAATGCACAATGGCAGGTGTAAACCAAGTTAGTGGCTGTGCAGGGTTGAACTGCAACATACTGTAAATAGTTTCAAAACCACCTAATAAGAAGGCAATAAATATAGCTATCGAGACTAAAGTAACCGTACGGTTTAGCCAGCTTAATGCCTTAAAGCGAGCTTTTAAATTAAGGGATTGCCCTTGATATGACAGAGGCGATTGCGTACTGCCTACCTGCCATGAAGCTTGTTGGTATTTTTCGTCATGAGGGTTAGCAGCAAACTCCTGCCAAAGAGGTTGAGCTTGATGAAAGTGCTCTGGAGCAACACAAATAATCACAGTTTGTCCATCTTGCGAGCGCAGCTCTCCATGTAAGCCCTTACTTTTTATGTAATCTATAAAGCCTTGTGCGGCGCGAGGATTATTTATGCTACCCAACTCAATCATCGTTCAATGTGCTCCGGAAGTTGTGTCTGCCAGGCTGTAAAGCCACCATCCATGCTGTATACGTCTTCAAACCCCTGCTCAACTAAATAGCTCGCAGCACCTTGAGAACTCACACCATGATAGCAAACGATGATGATTGGCTGATCAAACTCTTTATGCATCATAAATTCGCTGATGTTGGCATTTGATAAATGCTCAGCACCTGGGATATGACCCGTTTGAAATGAGTTGGGATCGCGAATATCTGCAATCACAACCTCTTCTTTATCTAACAGCGCAAATGTTTCGCTCACTGAAATATGTTTATACGACATAGTACTCTCTAAACTAAAAAGGCGGCCAAAGCCGCCTTATCAAATTACTCGGTATTAATCCCAGTTGAGGATTACTTTACCTGATTGGCCTGAAATCATTGTATCAAAGCCTGCTTGGAAGTCATCCACGGAGAACTGGTGAGTGATAATTGGTTTCAGATCAAGGCCTGACTGAATTAGACTCGCCATCTTATACCAAGTTTCAAACATTTCACGGCCGTAAATACCTTTAATAATTAGACCTTTGAAAATAACCTGGTTCCAATCAACCGCCATATCTGAAGGTGGAATACCTAACATGGCAATTTTACCGCCGTGATTCATGTTGTTTAGCATACTGTTAAATGCAACTGGCACACCTGACATTTCAAGACCAATATCAAAGCCTTCGGTCATGCCAAGCTCTTTCATTACATCTTCAAGCTTTTCAGTTGCTACGTTTACAGCACGAGTCGCGCCCATTTTACGTGCTAAATCTAAGCGGTATTCGTTCACATCGGTGATAACCACATGACGTGCACCAACATGTTTGGCAACAGCAGCAGCCATGATACCAATAGGGCCAGCACCTGTGATTAATACGTCTTCACCTACTAAGTCAAACGACAACGCTGTGTGTACTGCATTACCGAATGGGTCAAAGATTGATGCTAGTTCATCAGGAATGTTATCTGGAATTTTAAATGCGTTGAAAGCTGGGATCACAAGGTATTCAGCAAATGCACCTTCACGGTTTACACCAACACCTGTTGTATTACGGCATAAGTGCACACGACCAGCGCGACAGTTACGACAGTGACCACAGGTAATATGACCTTCGCCAGAAACACGGTCACCCACTTGGAAACCACGGACTTCCTGACCCATATCAACCACTTCACCTACATATTCGTGACCAACAACCATTGGCGTAGGAATTGTATTTTGTGCCCACTCATCCCATTTATAAATATGGACATCTGTTCCACAAATTGCTGTTTTGCGGATTTTAATAAGCAGATCGTTATGGCCAACTTCAGGTTTTGGTGCATCAGTCATCCAGATCCCTGGTTCTGCTTTTAATTTAGATAATGCTTTCATGATTTATACTCAATTAAACAAAACCGAAGCAAAAGCTTCGGTTTAGGAAATAAAATTAGATAACACCCATTTCTTTACCAATACGGGTAAAGGCAGCAATAGCGGTATCTAATTGCTCTTTTGTATGCGCCGCAGAAATTTGCGTACGGATACGTGCTTGGCCTTTAGGTACTACAGGGAATGAGAAACCTGTTACGTAAATACCTTCGGCAAGTAATTTGTCAGCCATGGCTGAGGCAACTTTAGCATCGCCTAACATGACAGGGATAATAGCGTGGTCTTTACCTGCACAGGTAAATCCTGCTGCTTCCATTTGTTCACGGAAGTACTTTGCGTTATCCCAAAGCTTAGCGCGTAACTCGCCGCCATTGCTTAGCATCTCAAGCACTTTAATTGATGCAGTAACAATTGATGGTGCAAGTGAGTTTGAGAAAAGGTAAGGACGAGAGCGTTGGCGTAACCACTCAACAATTTCTTTTTTACCTGAAGTGTAACCACCTGATGCACCACCAAGTGCTTTACCAAGGGTACCTGTGATGATATCAACACGATCAAGTACACCGCAGTACTCCGGCGTACCTTTACCATTTTCACCAACAAAACCAACCGCGTGAGAGTCATCAACCATCACTAATGCATCATATTTATCAGCTAGGTCACAAACCGCTTCTAGATTACAAATTACGCCGTCCATTGAGAAAACACCGTCAGTGGCGATTAACTTAGTTTTAGCACCCGCTTCATCAGCAGCAATAAGTTGCTTTTCAAGGTCGCTCATGTCGTTATTTGCATAGCGGAAACGCTTTGCTTTACAAAGACGCACACCGTCAATGATCGAAGCGTGGTTAAGAGCGTCAGAGATGATTGCATCATCTGGGCCTAAGATTGTTTCGAATAAACCTGCGTTGGCATCAAAACATGATGAGTAAAGAATAGTGTCTTCGGTTTCTAAGAACTCAGAAATCTTTTGCTCTAAAGTTTTATGAATATCTTGAGTACCACAAATAAAGCGTACAGACGCAACACCAAAACCATGATCGTCAAGGCCTTGTTGAGCTGCTTTAATTAACTCTGGGCTATTTGCTAAGCCAAGGTAGTTATTAGCACAAAAGTTAATGACCTTATCACCTGAGGCAACTTCAATTTGAGCCTGTTGCTGTGACGTGATAACACGCTCGCTTTTGTATAAGCCTTCAGCTTTCACTTCATCAATTTGCTGCTGCAACTGATTAAAAAACGCAGATGCTCTCATCTGTAATCTCCACATATTCTTGTATCTAACCAGAAATGATTAGCATGACATTAAATTTTGCGCCTATTGTAAAAGCTTAGACGAACAATTGCACTGTTTGCAGTTCGTCGCAGACCTTAAGGCTTGCGAAATAAAACTGGTCTTACCTGCTAAGACTGTAAAATTAAAGCAGGTAACTCAGCTAAAGACTCACAGACTACATCGGCATGTTGTTCTGTTGACTCAGCATAACTTTGCCCTGAACGAACTAAAACGCGGGTAGCGATATTGGCTCTCTCAGCGGCAATAAGGTCGCCAAGCTTATCACCAACCATAATACTTTGAGATGGATCGATTTGATGCTCATCAATGGCTTGTAAAAGCATACCTGGAGCAGGCTTGCGACAGTTACACTCTTGCAAATAGGCAGGTTCTGCTTTGCTTGGATGATGCGGACAAAAATAGACATCAAGAATAGTAACGCCGTTACTTAAAAATTCGCCCTTCATCCACTCAGTGAGGTTGGAAAAATCTTGTTCTGAATAATAACCACGGCCAATACCTGACTGATTAGTTACCACCACAATTTTATAGCCCGCATCAGTGAAGGCTTTGCACGCCTCAAATACACCGGGTACAAATTCAAACTCTTCGGGTTTGTATACATAGCCATGATCAATATTGACCACACCATCACGGTCTAAAAATAAAACTTTGCTCATTACAATTGCTCTTTATCTAGCACGTGGTCAAACATCGAAATCACCTTTTCAACACTTATTTGCGCCATTAAATCAGCCCCTTTAACGCGTGTTCCCCAAGGTAGCTCTTGCGCTGTTTTGCCTGTTTGCTCACGTAAATTTTGGTGATAAACCTCAACAACATACTCTTGATACAGATAAGGCCCTGTGCGTTTTGGGTTTGAGTGGGCATACAAACCAATAACAGGCGTTCCTACCGTTACCGCCATATGTGCAGGCCCAGTATCAGGAGCTAGCACTAACGCCGCACGTTTCAAAACACATAACAGTTCTTTTAGTTGAGTTTTCCCTACTAAGTTAAGCACAGGTGCCGAACTCTGCGCGATAATTTGCTCGGCAAGTTCAATTTCTAAAGAGGTTGGGCCGCCAGTAATAACCACCGAAAAGCCTTGTTGATGAGCATGTTCAGCAAGTGCAGCATAACGCTCAGGTAACCAATTACGCTCTTTTTTACTTGCCGCTGGCGAGATAACAAAAATACGCCCGGCTAAACGCTCATCGCCTAATAGCGCATCGGCTGCTTGTTGGTGCTGTTCAGTAATTGGCATTTGCCATTGAGGTTTGTAATCAGGGGTCCCTATTGCTTGAGCAAAACCTTTAAAGCCTTCTAATACATGCGCCTCTGATTGCGGGGCAATACGCTTATTAATAAACAAGCTATGTAACTCTTTTGAGCGCGCCCAATCAAACCCCACTTTGACTTTTGCAGGAATACAACGGGCCGCTAGATTCGCTCTGAAGGCTACTTGCATATGTAATAGCACATCAAATTTACGCCCCTTGAACGTATCTTTTAGTTGCTGATAAGCCTGTTTGCCCTGCTTTTTATCGAACACAACAAACTCAACGCCAGGTAAATCAGCCAGTAACATGGCCTCAACTTTACCAATCACCCAGGTGATTTTTGCCTTCGGATGTGCCTTTTGAATCGCTTGCACTGCTGATACGGCATGACATACATCACCAATAGCCGAAAGCCTTAAAATACAAATATCTGAATAGGAGGTTGATTGAGTCACGTGCGCCCTTAGCTACAGCAAATAATATGCGATCTTAAATTAACTTGATGCTAATGCAAGCACTTATGCGAAAAGCTAAAAATACGGTAAGATAGCGCTAATTTTATTTAATCTTGAAGTTGTTATGTTTGAAACTCAGCATCTACAAAGCACCACCCTTTTGTGTCATCCAGCTTATAAAGATGAGCTCACGCCACAGTGGTTCGATGCCAATTATTGGCAACAACAAGATAAAATCGTTGGTGCAAAAAAAGGTCGCGCAACAGCGTGGTTTTTTAAACATCAACAGCTTACAGGCGTTCTGCGTCACTATTGGCGTGGTGGTTTAATAGGTAAGTTGCTGAGCGATCAGTACTTATATTTTGGTTTAAAGCAAACTCGTGTCTATAAAGAGTTTGCACTGATGATGCGTTTACTTGAGCTTGGCCTAAATGTGCCTACACCTATCGCGGCAAAAGTGACCACCCGTGGCTTAATCTATCGCGGCGATATCATTACCGAAGCTGTAACTGGCGCAAAAAGCGTGTTAGATATTTTAGTCACGCGCCCACTTAGCCAGTCTGAGCTAAAAGCGATAGCTGTCACTCTCAGCGAGTTTCACAATAACGGCGTCTATCACGCAGATTTAAACATCAATAACATCTTGTTCGATGATTCAGGGAAGGTGTTTATCATCGACTTTGACCGCGGTGAAATCAAACTGCCACATGCTAGCTGGCAAACAGAAAACATTAAGCGCCTTGCCCGTTCGTTTGCAAAAGAGCAAGGCCGTAATGAAGTGATGCATTGGCAACAAAGTGATTGGCAGTCACTGGTGTGTGACTACCAAGCATTGCTTAAGACTTAATTTTGCTAATTACGTTAGACGTTGAGCAACCATTAAGAAACTCAAGTACTTCGACTTTTCCGCCATGGCGTAATACATGATCGGCACCAGCAATTTGGTCAACGGTATAATCGCCGCCTTTTACTAGTACATCAGGGCTAATTTGCTCAATAAGCTTAGCTGGCGTGTCATTTTCTTCAATACTGCCAAATGGAATAACCCAGTCAACTGAAGCCAGTGCACTTAATACCATGGCACGTTCATCCAATGGATTAATCGGTCTTTCTGGACCTTTCAAGCGAGTGATTGATTCATCATTATTTAAGCCAACAACAAGTCTATCGCCACGCGCTTTAGCCTGAGCAAGGTAGCGTACATGGCCTGCATGAAGAATGTCAAAACAGCCATTAGTGAACACTATTTTTTCACCATTTTGCTTAGCAAATTCAATATGCTGAAGCACATCTTCAAACGGCGTTTGGTAGTGCTCGCCAGTTTGCTGCAAATATTGACCAAGCTTACGGCTCAACTCTTCTGGCGACACGGTTGCGGCACCCAGTTTACTCACCGCAATTCCAGCAGCAAGATTGGCAATTTCAACCGCATCTTTTGCTGCCATACCCGCACCAAGCATCACTGCTAGCGTCGCGATTACGGTATCGCCAGCGCCAGTAACATCGCTGACTTCGAGCTGCTGGGCTGCAAAGTCATGTTTTTCTGCTTGGCTGATTAACGACATCCCCTGCTCTGAGCGCGTTAATAGCATCGCAGCGATGCCCGCTTCACTAATTAACTTACGAGCGCTGTCAGTCAAGTTTAGCTCAGAGTCCGTCAAACCACCAGCAAGCTTAAATTCGTTTAAGTTAGGGGTTATGTAATCGGCACCACGGTATAAGTTTAAATCAGATGATTTAGGATCAATAAGAACCGTTTTACTTGCTTTCTTTGCAACCTGAACCATTTGTTGAATTAAGCTCAGTGAGCCTTTGTTGTAATCAGAAAACAACACAAAATCGTAGTCATCTAAAACCAGCTCTAAACGGTTTAATAACAATTGGCTGTGTTGCTCAGTAAAGCTCTCTTCAAGGTCTAAACGAACAACTTGCTGATGACGGCTGATTACTCGCATTTTAGAAATAGTCGGTAAATCACAAACACTCACTAGTTGCGAATCAATTTTCTCTGAACTTAAAATTGTTTCGAGGATTTGCCCGCTTTCATCTTCACCAACTAAGCCGAGTAGGCCCACTTTACCATCTAAACGGGCAATATTTTTTGCGACGTTTGCTGCACCACCGGCTTTGTCTTCAAACTTACTGACTTTTACAACAGGTACAGGGGCTTCAGGTGAAATACGCCCTGAGTCGCCATGCCAGTACCTATCTAGCATGACATCACCAACGACCAAAATACGTGCCTTTGAAAGGTTCTTTAGTAACGCTAAATCCATTACTTTTGCTCCGCTACAACCATATCGATGGCTTCGCATAGCCAATGCCCGATAAACATATGCGCTTCTTGGATACGCGCGGTTTCATCATTTTTAATAATAATAGGTAGCTTAGCGATATCTTTTACCTTGCCACCATCTCGGCCAGTTAATGCCACAGTAAAGGCGCCGATTTCATTTGCCGCTGCCAGTGCAAGATTGATGTTAGGACTAGTGCCTGAGGTGGTTAAGCCAATCACCAAATCTTCAGGTTTACATAACGCCTGCACTTGGCGCTCAAATACAGTATCAAAATGATAGTCGTTACTGTGAGCGGTTAAAATTGAGGTGTCTGTTGTTAATGCGATAGAAGCAAGTGGACCACGTTCCAATTTATAACGCACAACAAACTCTGCAGCTAAATGCTGCGCATCAGCCGCGCTACCACCATTACCAAACCAAATAACCTTACCACCTGCTTGCAAAGCACTGTGGCAAGCTTCAAGTAGTTGCATTACTTCAGGGTGGTAGGTTTCCATCGTTTCAAATAACATTTGATGACGATTTAAACTTTCGAGGTAGCTTGCCGCTACAGAATCAAGATTAGACATAAATATTCCTTAAAAAGTTTTAACGGCTTGCTTACCAAAAATAGGCAACAGATAACCAAGTATAGTTATCGCCAAATACATCTTCACCATAGGTAAGAGTTGTCTCTAGTGTATGCTCATTTAATTGACGTGTGTTACTTAGTTGAAGTTCAATAGCATCATCATATTCTTCGCTAAATCCACCTATATCGTATTCATAATTGCTTTTATTAGAAATAGTCGACAGTTTAGCGCGCCATAAAGACTGAAAAGATTCAGAATAGGTCATTTCTAAAACATTTACTTCAGACGGTACGCCGTCACCAAAGTAGCGCTGATCTGCAGCAAAGTGTCCGACAACAAATCCATCTACTGTATTGCCCATAGTAGGATAAATATAATTTTTATACCAAAAGCTGTGCATATTGGTATGTTCAAATCTAAAACTTATTGAGTCTGTCAATTTAGGAAAGAAAGCCCCTAAACTATAAGCAACATTACCAAATTGATAGTTTTTGTGCTCTTTAGTATCTTCACCGCCGTATTCAAAATAAAGCTCAGTTGGTAATCCCCAATTAAAATTTATTACGTTTGTAATTGAAGCGAACTGATCACCTAGTTCCGCATCAGGGCTTCCGGCTAAAGCAACATTATCATTTCCGGCGGGATCAAAAAATGCGTCAAATACATCACCAGCATCTACTTTACGAGGACCACCGCCAAACTGCATCATTCGATTAAGGCCAATCTTCCAACCGCTAATGGGTTCAATACTGAAGTGAGTACCTGCAAGTTTAGGCGTACCACTATGAAGTTCACCTTGATAAAGAATACCATTATCAACATGTTCTAACTCTGAATAATACAATTCAAAATCAAAATTCCACCAGTTATGAGCAGGCTTTACCATGCCAATCGAAATAGAGGGTGCAGTTTTAGCGTTGGTAGAAATGATTTGCGCAGAGTGCTTAAAGGGCGAGAACCAATGTTCTTTATAACCCAGATTCAACTGCAAATCTTCACCGGCAAAACTGATAAACGAATTGTAATTTACAAACTTATTTTCTTTAGCTCGATAATCAACACCAACTTGTACTAGCGTATAATCATTGGCACGCCAAATACCTTCGAAAAAGCCTTGTCCCCACTCATCAGAGCTGAGTCCGCGTTGATTAGCAATTTTCTTTGAATTATCTGTATCTACTCGCAGTTTTACACCAACGCGAGTTACTGCATCATCACTTTGATAAGGTTTGATTTTAAAGCGAATAGCGGCTGCTAACCTTGGCTTTTCCTTTTCAAGCACCAAAAGCGCTTTCTCAACTTCTGCTAAACGATAGGGTTTAGTCATAGGTGTGCCAAAGGTTAGTGCAAACAAAGTATCTAATTGATGATCTAGCTGTGCATCCATGCCAATAGGTAAGTAGGCGGTTGGTGTTGCAAATAAAGGCATTGAGCAACAAAAAAAAGCACCAATTACCGAGGCTTTTATCATTTTAAATTTCATAACTGCTTCGTTGATTTCTTAAGTAACCGAAATATTACCAAATAACCCAGAGCGAAACACTTAAAACTCTTTGAGATAACCGTTTTTAACATTTTATATTTAGATCGCGTATGTTCCACGCTATCATAACGTTTTACCCATTTAGGCTAAGCAATGGCGCGCATTTTATACTCTTTACTTTTATACCTACTAAGCCCACTGGTTGTTTTTTACCTGTATGTTTTACGTGGCAAAAAGAATAAGGGTTACCGTGAGCATTTTGCTGAGCGCTTTGGCTTTTCGAATTTGTCGCATCACGATGTTGTTTTCCATTGTGCCTCTGTAGGGGAAGTTTTAGCAGCAACGCCGCTTATTAAGGCCGTTCAATCAGAAAATCCAGCACTTACTATTTTAGTAACCTGTAATACCCCAACGGGTCGCGAGCAAATAAAGAATAACTTTAAAGATGCGGTTAGCTGCTGTTATTTACCGATTGATTTTTTCTTCGCTACGAATCGATTTTTAAAACGTATCCAGCCAAAGGTACTGTGTATTTTAGAAACTGAGCTTTGGCCAAACCTTATGGTGCAAAGCAACAAATACGGCACAAAAGTACTTGTTTTAAATGCCCGACTTTCAGCTAAATCACAGCAAGGCTACCAAAAGGTAATGCCTTTAACTAAGGTGATAATGCAGTCTATTAGTGACCTGGCCAGTCATAATCAAAATGATGCCAAACGTTTTATTGAACTTGGTTTAAAACCTGAAAAGGCACGCGTATTTGGCTCAATTAAATTTGATATCACGCCTACAGAAGAGCAATTAAATAAAGTCGCAGCACTAAAAAAACAGTATAACAATGAGCGCTTTATCTGGGTTGCAGGCTCCACTCACCCTGTTGAACATGAGCTTATTTTAACTGCTCATGAGAAGCTATTAAAAGCGTTACCCAACGCACTTTTGATTATTGCTCCACGTCACCCAGAGCAATTTGATAAAGTCGCTGAAGTTTTAAAAAGCTCAAATTTGAGCTTTAGTCGTCGCAGTGAAGATAACTATAACAACCAACAAGTTGTGTTAGCTGACACGTTAGGTGAGTTACAATGCTTATATGGTGTGGCAAACATCAGCTATGTTGGTGGTAGTTTAATCGAGCGAGGCGGCCATAATCCGTTAGAGTCAGCAGCGTTTTCTGTTGGCGTATTAGCAGGTCCTCATACCTATAACTTTGACCATATTTATCCTGAGCTGATTAGTGCTCAAGGAGCTAAAACCGTTACCGATGAAAATCACCTTGCTGACACACTTATCGCTTTGAGCACTGATCTACAAAAGACGATTAAGCTCGGTCAACAAGCTGCGAAATGCGTTGCTAACAATCAAGGCGCCATCAGTAAAACGGTTAATTTAATTGAGCATTACTTAGAAAAGTAAAATAGAATAGAGAAATAATGTGACTTCAAAGCAAGCGATGAATCGCCCAGAAATACAAATGCGCGAATGGGTATCAAGCGTAATCGTAAAATACAATTTCTGCCCGTTTGCCCGTAAAGAAGTTGAAAGCAATTGCATTCATTATCAAATCAGTCAGTCTATTACGCTTGATGATGCAGTAATGGATATGCTTGAGCAATGTAGCGCGTTAGACCAACAAGCAGAGCGCGAAACCACTTTGTTAATCTTTGAGCAAGGCTTTAAGGATTTTGAAGAGTTCTTAGATTTAGTCGATTTAGCCAATGCGCTTTTAGCTGCGCAAGGCTATGAAGGTAAGTATCAAATAGCCAACTTTCATCCTGACTATGTGTTTGCTGATAGCGATGACAGCGATGCTGCAAACTATACGAATCGTGCACCTTACCCAACACTGCATTTGATCCGCGAAGCCAGTATGAGCGAAGCGTTAGACAGCTACGATGAACCCGAATCTATCCCAGAGCACAACATTAAACTAGCAAGGCGCAAAGGCATCGACTTTTGGCAGCAGCTGCTGCAAAACTGCATAGATAAGCGCTAACACCTACCGGCGTTTAATAGATAAAAAGCCAGCAATGCTGGCTTTTTATTTTTTATAGCTATTAAATTTAGTGAGCTATTTTTTTACCCACTCACCGTTCACTTCAATGTAGTGACCCGGCTTAGTTTTTTCGATAGTTTTTGCCGCAGCAAGGGCTTCAACTTGCGCTAACGAAAGATTATTCTTTTTCGCAAGTTTTAAATATTGCTCTTTACGCTTTGCATTAATTTCATCAACGACCGCTTTTGCTTCGCTGTTATTAACCACTAAACCTAAATAGCCTGAGCTGTCTTCACCCACTAAGCCTTGGCTTTTTGCATCATCAAGGCTGATAGCCCAAGCAGAGAAAGATAAACAAACAGCACTGATCAAGGTGATCACATTTAGTTTTTTAAGTTGTAATTTACGCATGTGTGCTCCTTAGAATAATTCGCTGTCATCACTGAATAAGGTATCAAGTTCTTTATCCACTTTTACGCGGATCTCATGGTCAACTTTTACATTTAAGTTGATTGTAATCGGCTCTTTTGCTGCCACCTCAACACGGTGGGTACAGGCACTCAGCATGCCTACTGCCGTCAGCATTACTAACCACTTAGCCATCATTGCTTCCTTTTTTTGCATACTCTTTCTCAACTTTTTGAGTAATTTCATCACTTAAACGCAGCGCTCTAAGTAAAGTAAATACATTCTCTTCATGATTATAATTAAAGTTCACTGCTTGCTGCTGCGCTTCATTATAACCCTCTAAATTAACACCTAAATGCAACCATCCATCCGGTTTGAGGTTAACACTGCTACGTAGTTTTTTAATATCTAAATTCTCAAGTAAACTCAGCGTGGTACTCAGCTCCTGTTGCTGCGCTTTTACAGCGTCAAAACCCGCATTATTGGTGATCAGTAATTTACCATCACCTTGATTAACTAACTGCCCTTGCTTTACCTCAATGCCCTGTTTACTTATTACTACGGGTAAGGTGCCTGCTAAGCGCCCACTTAAGCTAATCCCTGATTCAGCATCAAGGGTGACCAATTTGCTGGCATCAATGTTTTCAAATTTAACAGTCGCTGTTTGGTTATCACTGAGTGGGCAGTACTTATTCACCACAAATGCCCCGCCCATAACCTGACCAGTTAGATTAGCTGCGCAAGGCTGATTAGCCGTTACCTGCAACTGACCTTGTATATTTTTGACCACGGCACCTGCGCGCAGTTCATTGAGTGTAAATTTAGTCGCTGCAATATTAAGCTGCCCTGAATTAAACGTGCCGTTCAAATTCACTGCAAAATCATTCGCTAGATAATCATTATATAGCGCACTGAATTTACTTATTTGCACGCGCCCTTGTGCTTGTTGAAGATTTACATCCCCTTTTATAATGCCTGAAACGACCCCATCAGTGACGGTAGCAAGCGGCTCAAACTGAGCAATAATCGGGTTTAGTTTGGATACTGCCTGCTCTGGTATCACCAATTCAAATGGGTGAGCAACCTCAGACATATGATGACTAACAAGTGCTTCAAATCCATCTGCAAATACATGATGCGTTGCCTGCAAGGCGCGGCTTTGAAGAGCCTTTGAAACAACTGACAACTTATTTAAGGTGAGCTCTGCTGTTGATAATTTAGCGGCAGTGGTTTTGGCATCAATATCAGCAAATAACTCCCCCACACTGAGATCTGTACTAAGAGTAAGCTCATTGCTAATTTTTGCTGCGTTAATATCATCATAAGTTAATGATTTAACCTTGCTATTGGCTTTAACAACGAGGTGCTGCTGGGCATTATACTCAGCGTTAATTGCGCTGCTAAAATCAGCTATCTGTGCACCCGATATTAGGGCATTTTTAACACTGATATTGGTATTCAGTTTAGCTGTCGGGCTAGTAAATAACTCATCGATATCTAGCTCTCCTTTAGCCCCAATCCCCTCAACCAGAGCGCCATCAGCCTGAAAATCTAAAAATGCAGGTAGTGAATCCAACGACAGTTGAAAATCAGCGCTAACGCTGCTTTCATGCAAATGCGCGTTGAGCTTAAGCTCATCTATATCTTTACTATTAAAATCAATGCTAACTTGGCTATTCAGGGATGTGAGCGGATCCAGCAAAGAAAGGGATGTATTACTGACTGTCACCTCACTTTGCCCTTCTATAGCTTGCAGCTTTATGATTGGGGCTGAAAGATTTTTACCTTCTACACTCACTGGTTTTTCAATGTGTAACTGCCAAGTAAGCGGTAACTGGGCTTCAATAAATGATTGATGCTGTTGATCTGCTATGGTGTTTAAGCAATCTCGGTTTGCGCTAAGCTGATTTTGTAAAGCTGATAAATCCGCGTATAAGTGCTGTTGATTTAATTGATACTTAGCACTCAATTGTCCTTCAGTGTTAAAGCCTAGGTCGCACTGTTCTATTGCATGCTGATAACTTGCATTAATTGAGCTTTCAATTGCAACTGTAATTCCATCAAACTTAATCTGTGACTGAGTGGTAAAATGGCTGCTTGTTGGCAATGTTACGAACCGCTCAGCCACTTGCTCATCAAACGTGATGTTGGCTTTGACTTCATAATTAGATATTACAACGTCAGCATTGAGATCCCGTGAAATCGTAAAATGATTTAGGCGTTTTTCTTGTACCGCCAGCCTAACAGGGGTGTCGGTAAACGGTGAGACTACATCAAGCTGCTCAATGCTTATTAGCGGCCTTTGCTCGGGTAATACCAAGGCAAGCTTTTTAAATTCAGTTTGTGAAGTGTCAGGTTGTTGATTATTAGTCTGATTGCTAATTATAAGATTGGCTCGAGAAACACTAACCTGCTGCTTATTCGCTATAATGCCTGCTAACTCAATTTGCTGTCCTTGGTAGGTTAAGCATAATTTCTCGATATTCAAATCAAGCTGGCTGGTCAATGACCAATCAATGCAGTGAAGCTCAGCGCCATTTTTACTGAGTATAGGCGTTAAGTACCACGATGTCAGTGGTAGCCTGAACAAGTACGCCAACAGCACCATGCTTAGCACGATACCTAGTAACCCTATACACGCTCGCTTAAAACTCAAAAAACTCTCCTTGCTTTTGAACTTACACTTACTAGCAACTAGCGTCATTATAAACAAAAAGGCCACACATGATAGTGCAGCCTTTTTAGTTTAAACGGTTTGTATGAACCTAGCTTGTATAGCTAGGTACATAACTAAGTTCTAGCCAACGTTTTTACGAGCGTTGCGGAACATACGCATCCATGGGCTATCTTCGCGCCACTCATCTGGGTGCCATGAGTTAGCAACCGTACGGAATACACGCTCTGGGTGCGGCATCATCACCGTTGCACGACCGTCAGTAGAAGTAATACCTGTGATACCTTCTGGTGAGCCGTTCGGGTTAGCTGGGTATTGCGTTGTTGGGTTACCGTAGTTATCAACAAACTTCACTGCCACAGTGCCTGACTCAAGCGCAGCTTTAACTGCATCAGCGTTTGCGAACTCAGCATGACCTTCACCATGTGAAACAGCGATAGGCATACGTGAACCAGCCATACCATTAAAGAATACCGATGGGTTTTCTTGTACTTCTACAAGGCTAAAGCGAGCTTCAAAACGCTCTGACTTATTCGTTACGAAACGTGGCCAGTGCTCAGTGCCCGGGATCAATTCTTTCAATGTTGAAAGCATTTGACAGCCATTACACACACCTAAGCTGAATGTATCTTCGCGGTGGAAGAAGCTTTGGAACTGCTCACGCGCCATCTCATTAAATAAGATTGACTTAGCCCAGCCTTCACCTGCGCCTAATACGTCACCGTAAGAGAAACCACCACATGCCACTAAGCCTTTAAATTGCTCAAGTGTTAAACGACCTTCAAGAATGTCGCTCATGTGCACGTCAACCGCAGCAAAGCCTGCACGGTTAAATGCCGCAGCCATTTCTAAGTGAGAGTTAACACCTTGCTCACGTAGAATCGCCATTTTCGGTTTCGCACCAGTTGCAATGTAAGGCGCTGCAACATCTTCGTTTAAGTCAAAGTTTAGTTTTACATTAAGACCAGGGTCTTTGGCGTCAAACTTAGCATCAAACTCTTGCTTAGCACACTCAGGGTTATCACGACGTGCTTGCATTTGGTAAGTTGTTTCTGCCCAAATCGTACGAAGCTCAGTGCGCGTGTGGTTAAGAACCACATCATCACCACGAGTGAATACCACGCGGTCATCATCGTTTAGTGAACCAATTTCATGGCTGATAGCTGCTAAGCCGTGGTCTGCAAGAACAGCTTTCACTGCGCCTAAGTCAGCGTTTGCCACTTGGATAACCGCACCTAACTCTTCATTGTAAAGCGCTTCGATGTCTGAACCTGTTAAGCCAGCAAGGTCAACTGTTACACCTGTGTGACCAGCAAATGCCATTTCAGCGATAGTCGTGAATAAACCACCATCTGAACGGTCATGGTAAGCAAGTAACTTGTTATCAGCAACAAGCGCTTGCATTGCTTCATAGAAACCTTTTAATAGTGCTGGGTTATCAACATCAGGTGTCACATCACCTAGTTGCTTATAAACCTGTGCAAGGCTTGATGCGCCCATACGGTTTTGACCCGCACCTAAATCAACTAATAATAGTGATGACTCACCTTTATCAGTACGTAGCTGTGGCGTTACTGTTTTACGCACATCTTCAACACGACCAAAGGCAGTAATGATCAATGATAATGGTGCAGTAACCGATTTTTGCTCGCCGTTTTCATCCCATTGAGTTTTCATCGACATTGAGTCTTTACCCACAGGAATAGTTAAACCAAGTGCCGGACAAAGCTCTTCACCTACCGCTTTTACAGCTTCGTAAAGACCCGCATCTTCGCCTGGGTGGCCTGCTGCAGCCATCCAGTTTGCAGATAGCTTGATATTTTCAAGGCCACCTATGTTAGCACACGCGATGTTCGTTAGTGACTCAGCCACAGCTAAACGAGCAGAAGCACCGTAGTTTAAAAGTGCAGCTGGTGTACGTTCACCTAATGACATTGCTTCACCGTGGTAAGTATCAAACGCAGCGGCTGTTACCGCACAGTTTGCTACTGGCACCTGCCAAGGACCTACCATTTGGTCACGCGCAACTAAACCCGTTACCGTACGGTCACCAATGGTGATTAAGAATGTTTTCTCAGCAATCGTTGGTAAGCGTAATAAACGCTGTGCAGCGTCTGCAGCATCAATGTTAGCAACGTCTAATGGTTGCGATTGTGCTTTTCTCGATTCAACTTCACGGTGCATTTTTGGTGCTTTACCAAGTAAAACATCAAGCGGAAGATCAACTGGGTTGTTACCGAAGTGGCTATCTTCAACCGTTAAGTGACGCTCTTCTGTTGCTTCACCAATAACAGCATATTCTGCACGTTCACGTTTACAGATTGCTTCGAAGCGCGCGAAGTCTTCTGCTGCAACAGCTAATACGTAACGCTCTTGAGATTCGTTACACCAAATTTCGTGTGGTGCCATACCCGGCTCATCGTTTGGAATGTCACGAAGTTGGAATTTACCACCACGACCACCGTCGTCTACAAGCTCAGGGAATGCGTTAGAAAGACCACCTGCACCCACATCGTGGATGAAAGCGATTGGGTTTGCATCACCTAGCTGCCAACATTTATCGATAACTTCCTGACAACGACGTTCCATTTCTGGGTTTTCACGCTGCACAGATGCAAAGTCTAAGTCTTCGTTTGATTGACCTGATGTCATACTAGAGGCAGCACCACCACCAAGACCGATGTTCATTGCCGGACCACCTAGTGCAATTAGCTTAGCACCGACAGGGATTTCACCTTTTTGAACATGTTCAGAACGAATGTTACCTAAACCACCTGCAAGCATGATTGGCTTGTGGTAACCACGTACTTCTTCACCGTTATGGCTTGATACTTTTTCTTCGTATGTACGGAAGTAACCAAGTAAGTTAGGACGACCAAATTCGTTATTGAATGCCGCGCCACCTAATGGACCTTCAGTCATGATATCCAGTGCATTAACGATACGACCAGGCTTACCAAAATCGGTTTCCCATGGTTGCTCGTAACCAGGAATTCGTAGGTTAGATACAGTGAAACCAACTAAACCAGCTTTAGGCTTAGAACCACGGCCTGTAGCACCTTCATCACGAATTTCACCACCAGAACCTGTTGATGCACCTGAGAATGGCGCAATCGCTGTTGGGTGGTTGTGCGTTTCAACTTTCATCAAGATTTCGATGTTCTCTTGATGGTATGCGTACTCGCCTTCACTATTCGGGAAGAAACGACCCGCTACTGAACCCTTCATTACCGCTGCGTTATCTTTATATGCAGATAGTACGTTTTCAGGGTTTTGCTCGTAAGTGTTTTTGATCATTTTGAACAATGATTTTGGCTGTTCGATGCCATCAATTGTCCAATCAGCGTTAAAGATTTTGTGACGACAATGCTCAGAGTTTGCTTGCGCGAACATGAATAATTCGATGTCGTTCGGGTTACGCCCTAACTTTTGGAAGTTTTCTACCAAGTAATCAATTTCGTCATCTGCAAGCGCAAAACCTTGCTCAACGTTTGCTTTAGCAAGCGCTTCACGGCCACCACCTAAAATGTCAACTGATGACATTGGACGCGGCTCATCGTGACGGAATAATTTAGCTGCATCAGCCATATCCGCGTGCGTTGCTTCAGTCATACGGTCATGTAATAACGCTGCAACTTCAGCTGTTTGCTCAGCTGATAAATTACCTTCTACGTAGTATGCAATACCACGCTCAACACGGTGAACTTGGCTTAAGCCACAGTTATGTGCGATGTCAGTTGCTTTTGATGCCCAAGGCGAGATAGTACCTGGACGCGGCGTTACAAGAATTAACGTGCCAGCAGGGGTATGCTCAGCAATTGTTGGACCATAAGTAAGCAGTTTTTCCAGCTTGGTTTGCTCATCAGCTGAAAGCTCGGCTGTAAGATCAGCAAAATGCATGAACTCAGCATAAACGTCAGTGACTGGAAGTTGTGCCTGTTGGCAACGCGCTAAAATTTTCTGAACTCTAAAATCGGAAAGTGCTGGTGCACCACGAAGGATCAACATAGGTATTTTCATCCGGGGTTAGGGATTGAACGATATTTTAGGCGCATATTATAGTGCAAATAACGTCTAGATTTAACTCAAAATTACGCTTTTATTTAAATAATCTTCATAACCGCTTTTATGGTTGCAACAATTAACTATCTTAGTCGTCTTTATTTCTCTGCAGGTACTTGTTCTGTATGACTTATCTACCAGCTGCCTTGTTATAGTTATTAATTTTTAAATAGATAACTAAAACTATTCGCCAAGTGACGTGGCTTAGAAGTTTTGTTATAACACTAAGGTAATGGTTTAAGGGGCATTTATAATCTATGCAAAAGTTACTCGCTATTTTTAGTTTAGTGCTCATGTTATGTGCGTGTGATATGCAACAGCAACCGTCGCAACTTGCTCATATCAAGGCACAGAACAAAATTAGAGTAGGCACATTAGCTGGCGCGAGTAACTACTATCAGGCTCCACAAGGTGTGCAAGGCTTTGAATATGAGCTTGCCCAAGAGTTTGCTGACTATGTTGGTGTAGAGCTCGAGATGGTGCCTTTTTTTAATCTATCCGATATGTTTGCACGCTTAGAAAGTGGCGATTTAGATATTATAGCTTCAGGTCTTACCTATAATACGATTCGGGCAGAGCATTATCGATTTGGCCCAACCTACCGAACAATTAGCCAAAAGTTAGTTTATAAACAAGGCCGTACTCGCCCTCGAGAGTTTGAGGATTTAACTGGTAACCTCACTGTTTTAGCCAAAAGCAGCCACTCGTTGGCACTACAGCAATTAAAACAACTGCATCCTGAACTTAGCTGGAACGAAACAGAAGACATGGATGAAGAAGAGCTTCTGCAAGCAGTTATCGACGGTGAAATTGATTACACTCTAGCAGATTCACACACCTTATCGCTGTTTCGCCGCTATCACCCAAATTTGAGTATCGGCTTTTCGGTTACCCGTAACGACCCTATCGCTTGGTTACTAAGAAAAGATGGTGACGACTCTTTATATGCCTTGATGGTACCATTTTTTGGCGACGTGAAAAAAAGCAACCAGCTTTATGTTTTAGAGGAAAAATACTTCGGCCATGTTCGTCAGTTTAACTATGTGAATACCCTTGCTTATATCGAAGCAATAAAAGACACCTTACCTAAATACCAACCTTGGTTTGAGCAATACGCAGGTAACATAGACTGGCGATTACTGGCAGCTTTGAGTTATCAAGAATCAATGTGGAACCCAAGGGCTAAGTCACCAACCGGTGTACGTGGCATAATGATGCTAACCCAAGCAACAGCAAAACAGGTCGGCGTAACAAATCGACTAGAGCCTGAGCAAAATATTAAAGGCGGTGCGCAGTATCTTGCCAAAGTGATTTCTTGGATCCCTGAACGCATTCCGCAGCCCGACAGAACCTGGTTTGCCTTAGCCTCTTACAATGTTGGCTGGGGACACGTCAACGACGCACGTATTATTACCGAGCAAGAAGGTGCAAGCCCCGATAAGTGGGCTGATGTTAAAAAGCGCTTACCGCTTTTAATTAAAAAGCGTTACTATCGAAAAACCAAATATGGTTATGCCCGTGGCGATGTTGCAGTAAAATACGTTGATAACATCCGTCGCTATTACGACGCACTGGTTTGGCTTGATGAAAATGATGCGATTGCTAACCCAAGCGAAGAAGAACAAAGCACTGAAGAAGCTCAACCTGAAGCTCAACCTGAAGCGCAAGCGAGCGAACCAAAGCCAAATGACAACACGCAACAAACCAACTCAGAGCAGCAAGAATTAGAAAACAACTAACTTCAAGCACCGAAATCTGTTTACTTGTCATCAAATGATCATTATCTTTTAGTAGAAATGGAATGGACCATGCCATGCTTTACTCTCACTTAAGGAGCACTCATGTTAAAAAGAAGACGCACGACACATAAGTTCAAGCGTAATGTTATTTACTCAACGGCGACCCGCCGTCGTATCATGCTACGTAATACACACAAAAAAGTTATTTGGCGTCGCCGCTTATTTGCGATGCAGTTAATGGAAGCACAAGTTCCTGCAACGCCGGTTGTATAACTAGGCGTTGCGAGCAGCCTGCTTTGCCGCCTTTTTCTCTTCTCTACGGCGCTTAAAAAACGCTGAAATTACCGCCCCACACTGCTCACTCAGTACATCACCGGTTACTTCAACTTGATGATTAAGCCTAGGCTCTTGCAGTAGATTCATAATTGATCCTGCCGATCCCGTTTTGGCATCTTTAGCACCAAACACCAGTCGCTTAATGCGGCTATGTACCAACAGACCTGCGCACATAGAACAAGGTTCTAACGTTACATACAAAGTGCAATCGATTAATCGGTAGTTATTAAGTACTTTACCTGCTTCGCGGATTGCCATCATTTCAGCATGAGCGGATGGGTCATTATCAATAATTGAGCGGTTATAACCATAGGAGATCAGTTGATTGTCTTTTACCAGCACAGCACCAACCGGAATTTCATTAATAGCAGCCGCTTCATTAGCGTAGTTTAATGCTTTTTCCATCCAATATTGGTCGCTAAATTGTTCGCTCATATATCACACAAATATTGTAAAACTGTGAGTAATTATACCTAGTTAGTGAAAAATGTCGGCAATAAATACTGCTACACTTAAAAATTAACGCAAAATTTAGTGGCTTTTTCATGGCTCAATGGACCCATATTGCGCTATAATCTCGCGCTTTTTTTATTTAGCTTACAACACGGGTAGCAAATGAAATTTCCTGGACGCCGCAGGCATAAACATTATTTTCCGGTGGAAGCCAAAGATCCACTGACGAATCAACTTAACTCAACCGACCGACTACAACGTAGTTATGTTACGGGTATCGACCAAATTGTGGTAGATATTGAAGCGAAAGTTGATCAAGCTTTCCTAGATGAATTTCAATTGCGCAGTGGCATGTCGCAAGTGATCGATAACGATATTACCAACGCGCTATACGACAGACTAAAACTCGACAATATGATCGATTATGAGTTTGCCGGTGGTACGGTAGGTAACACCATGCACAACTACTCTACCCTAGCTGACGACCGTTCAGTGTTGTTAGGGGTAATGAGTGAAAATATCAAAATCGGCAGCTATGCATACCGTTTTTTATGTAACACCTCCAGCCGCGTTGACCTTGACTACCTTCAGCCTGTAGATGGCCCTATTGGTCGTTGTTTTACCTTAATTGACGAGACCGGTGAGCGTACCTTCGCAATCAGCGCGGGGCTTATGAATCACCTTCGCCCTGAATCAATCGATCAGGCACTTATTGAGAATTCATCAGCACTAGTGATCAGCGCATACCTAATGCGTACTCAAGGTGATGAAACCATGACAGAAGCGACCATGCAGGCAGTAAAATATGCCAATGATGCAGGTGTCCCTGTGGTTTTAACCCTTGGTACTAAGTTCCTAATTGAACAAGACCCTGCTTGGTGGGCTGACTTTGTAAAAGAGCATGTTGATATTCTTGCTATGAACGAAGAGGAAGGCCTTGCGATTACCGGCTTTGAAGATCCGCTTCTAGCTGCCGACAAAGCGCTTGATTGGACTGATTTAGTTATTTGTACAGCTGGCGAAAAAGGCTTGTTTATGGCTGGTTACGTAGACGACTCATTCAAGCGTGAAACAGAATACCCACTATTACCAGGCGCGATTGCTGACTTTAACCGTTATGAATTTTCGCGCGCAATGCGTAAAGACGACTGCCAAAACCCTATTCGTGCGTACAGCCATACAGCACCGTTTATGGGCGGCCCAGATAGTATTAAAAATACCAATGGCGCAGGCGATTGTGCTCTGGCTGCGGTACTGCATGACCTATCAGCAAACGTTTACCACAAACTTAATGTGGCAAACTCAGCGAAGCATCAGCAACCTGCTATGACCTACTCATCGCTTGCACAAATTAGTAAATACGCTAACCGTGCAAGTTATGAAGTACTTGTTCAGCACTCGCCACGTTTATCTCGTGGCTTACCTGAACGTGAAGATTGTTTAGAGCAAGTTTACTGGGATCAGTAACAGCAACTAAAAAATCGAAATATCCAGTTTCTGGGATAAACGCTCAAGAGCCGCTATCCCAGCTACTGAGTTACCATACGAGTTAAGTCTTGGCGCCCACACAGCCACAGTAAATTGATTCGGTAACACAGCTAAAATAGTACCCGACACCCCAGACTTACCCGGCATACCAACACGGTAGCCAAAATCCCCTGCAGCATCGTATAAACCACTGGTAAACAGTAACGAGTTTAACTGCTTATTTTGCCTTGCACTGAGTACTTCTTGGCCATTGGCATCTTTACCTTGGTTTGCTAAGTAATTGTAAGCTTTTGCTAATTCTACGCAGTTTAACTCTATGGCACAGAAGTTAAAGTAAGCCCATAACACATCATCAACTTCATTATTAAAGTTGCCGAATGACTTCATTAGATGCCCCATCGCGGCGTTGCGATGACGAAACTCATATTCAGAATTTGCCACTTTCTTATCAATAACAACCTGAGCATTTCCTGATAACTGACGAAATGACTCAAGCATAGAGTGCATCGGCGCAGATAAGCGGCTATATAACGCGTCACAGGTGACAATCGCGCCGGCATTAATAAATGGGTTGCGTGGTATGCCCTGTTCAAACTCAAGCTGTGTAAGTGAGTTAAAAGCGGTGCCTGAAGGCTCTTTACCGACTCGTTGCCACAGCTCATCACCATAACGCTGAAGTGCTAAAGTTAAGGTCATTACTTTCGAAACAGATTGAATTGTAAAACGCGCACTACAATCACCCGCGCAATAGGTTTGCCCATCTACTGTATGAATAGCAATGGCAAACTGGTTTGGCTCAACCTCTGCAAGCGCAGGAATATAATCAGCAACCTTACCTTGGCTCAGTAATGGTTGAACTTCTTTTGTGATTTCATCTAATACATGTTGATAATCAATCTGTGACATACCGCGTCCTTTAAAACAAAAAGCCCCGCATTTGCGAGGCTTTGTAGTCTACTAAAGATGGTTTGCTATAGCGATTGCTATTAGCTCATCGCTGATTGCAGTTTTTTCATTGCTGTTTTTTCTAGCTGGCGAACACGCTCTGCTGAAACGTTATATTTCTCAGCAAGCTCTTGTAATGTTGCTTTATCGTCAGCTAACCAACGTGCACTTACGATGTCTTGAGAACGTTCATCAAGGGTTTTTAACGCGCTAAATAAACGTGCATGAGACTGTTCTTGCCATTGCTGCTCTTCGATATCATCAGCAAGGTCAGCACTGCCATCTGTTAAATACTGTACTGGCGAGTATGTACTTGTCGGTGCTTCGTCATTGTCGTCGCCCGTTAAGTCAAAGCCCATATCTTGGCCACTCATACGTGATTCCATCTCACGTACTTCTTTTTCACTTACACCTAGCTCATTAGCAACTGTGCTAACCTCAGCTTGGTTAAACCAACCTAAACGCTTTTTGTTTTTACGTAGGTTGAAGAATAATTTACGTTGCGCTTTTGTAGTTGCAACTTTCACGATACGCCAGTTTTTCAGTACGTATTCATGAATTTCAGCTTTGATCCAGTGTACTGCGAATGAAACTAAGCGAACACCTACACTTGGGTCGAAACGTTTTACCGCTTTCATCAGACCAATGTTACCTTCCTGAATTAAATCAGCTTGCGGTAAGCCATAACCTGAATAGCTTTTCGCAATATGAGCAACAAAGCGTAGATGCGACATAATGAGTTGCTTCGCAGCTTCAAGATCACCTTCTTCCTGAAGACGTGTCGCCAACTGCTTTTCTTTCTCTGCATCAAGCATAGGAATAGTGCTAACCGCTTGAAGGTAGCCGTCCATACTTGCGCTCTGTTGACCTGCAGTAAGTGCCATTGCGTATAAATCTTTACTCATTTTTCACCTCAGTGATAAACATTTGAAACCATCTTAGCACTCTTTAAGCGAGAGTGCTAACTTCAATTAAAAACTTTTTTAAAGTTCAAATCAAGTGGTTTTTGCATCTATTTTTAGTCTACGCTAACACGCTGAATAAGCGATGAATTCTAGCTTGGAGTGATATTTTGATAAATTAACAGCGACTACTATTTATCGCTAAAAGAGCAGTGTAACAACGAATTGTTACACTTTATCGGGTTCAATTTCTTTTATGTAGCGGTTAACTGATAAGTATGAACCAACAAACCCTAAGCCTGTTGCAAGAGCGACTAAAATACCAAACTCTGTGAGTGTTAAACCAATTAAGTCAAAGCTGGTTTCATAAACACCCGCAACATCACTTACAGCAGCACCAAGCCACCACATCATTAACGCAACACAAATAAAAGAGAACAAACCACCAATAATACCGTACCAAATCCCTGTCCATAAAAATGGCGCATGAATAAAGGTGTTTGTCGCCCCAACTAACTTCATCACTTGAATTTCATCTTTCTTATCCATGATTGATAAGCGGATAGTATTTCCAATGATAAGGGTGACGGAGGTTAATAATAGTAGAGCAATGGTGATCACGCTTTCTTTTAATAAACTTAAAAGTGCATTTAATCGCTCAAGCCAAGCAATATCGAGTTTACCAAAATCAACTTCTCTTTCGCCTTCAAGTTTTTGCAGTAATTGTTTTGCCGTATTTGGCTGACGGTATCGTGCTGTCGGTGTAACAATCACAACATCAGGTAACGGGTTTGCATCTAAATATTCAAGTGCTTGGCCAAATCCTGATACTTGTTTAAATTCAGTGAGGGCATCGCCTTTTGATATAAACTCCACTTTATCTACTTCAGGGTAGAGTGCTAAACGCTTAACCAAGGTTTGCGTTTGCTGTTCGCTCATAGTTTCTTTTACGAACAACGAGATCTCTGCGGCATCTTCAAAGCCACTGCTCACTTGCGAGACATTTTTAACCACTAAATAAAGCGTCGCTGGCAGTGTTAGGCTTAATCCCAATACCGCAATGGTCATCAATGAGGCTAAAGGCGTTCGCCACATTTCACCGAGGCTGTGCACACCTTGGCGAATAAGGTTAATAAAGAAGAAATAAGGCGCTGCTAAAAATGACTTCTTCTGACGTTCGTTTTGGCTGTTGCGGCTTTTAAACAATAAACTCATAGTGCCCCCTCAGCTAACGGATCGTCAATCATACGGCCATCTTTCAGTGTTAAACTGCGATAACGCATACGTGCAATTAAACCAATGTCATGGGTTGCAATGAGTACGGTTGTACCATGATTATTAAAGTCTTCGAATAAACGTAAAATGTCCATCGAAAGTTCAGGGTCTAAGTTACCGGTTGGCTCATCGGCGAGCAAAATAGGCGGAGAATTGACAATAGCGCGGGCAATACCAACACGCTGCTGCTCACCACCTGATAAGGTTGCTGGATTACACTTAGCTTTATCAAGTAACCCTACTTTATCAAGCGCACCGTGAACACGTTTAGCTATTTGCTTATGGTGCGTACCTTCAATGATTAAAGGTAAGGCAACATTATCAAACACTGAGTAACGTTCTAGTAAACGGTGATTCTGAAAGATGATACCAATATCGCGGCGCACATAAGGGATCTGACGCGATTTAACAGCATTTAAATCAACACCATTAATAAGCACCTGCCCGGCTGATGGACGCTCCATCAAGCTGATAAGTTTCAATAGTGTACTTTTACCTGCCCCACTGTGCCCGGTTAAAAAGGCCAGTTCGCCAGGCTTAATATGAAAGCTGACTTTTTCAAGGGCACGATGGCCACCTGGATATGTTTTACTGACTTGCTGAAAATTTATCATTTTAGTTATCAATCATCTTGCAGCGAAAAAGGGAGCAAGCTCCCTTTAGTTAATTATGCGTCATCCTCGTCTTGGCTAAATAGTGCATCAATAAAGTCACTACTATTAAAGGTACGTAAATCATCAATACCTTCACCAACACCAATGTAACGAATTGGGATATTAAATTTATCTGCAACGGCGAAAATCACACCACCTTTAGCGGTACCATCTAGTTTAGATAAAGTAATACCCGTTAAACCAACACATTCATTAAATAATTTAACTTGGCTAATTGCGTTTTGACCTGTACCTGCATCAATAGTTAGCATAACTTCATGCGGCGCATCTGGGTCAATTTTCTTCATTACACGGGCAATTTTCTCAAGCTCTTGCATTAGGTTATCTTTATTTTGCAAGCGACCTGCTGTATCGGCGATTAACACATCAGCATTACGAGCCTTTGCAGCCTGAAATGCATCAAATACCACTGACGCACTGTCTGCACCTGTATGCTGAGCAATCACTGGGATGCTATTACGCTCACCCCATACTTGCAGCTGCTCAACCGCTGCAGCGCGGAACGTATCACCGGCAGCAAGCATCACTGACTTACCTTCGTTTTGGAACTGCTTAGCTAATTTACCAATCGTGGTGGTTTTACCTACACCATTTACACCCACCATTAAGATAACAAATGGCTTTTTGTCACCACTTACAACCAGCGGCTGCTCGGCGGTTTTAAGCATACTAGCCATTTCTTGCTTCATTAACTCATATAAAGCATCGCCATCTTTTAACTGTTTACGATCAGCGGCATCGGTTAGGTTATCAATCAACTTCATTGTTGTATCAACACCTAAATCGGCTGTTAGTAATTGTGTTTCTAGTTCTTCAAATAACTCATCGTCAATTTTCTTACCACTAAAAATAGACGCAAAGCCAGAACCAATATTAACGCGAGTTTTTAATAGACCTTTTTTCAGGCGTGCGAAGAAACCTTCTTTCTTTGGTTTTTCAGCAGCGGCTTGAGCAGCTTTCTCTTGCTCTAAACGCTCAGCTTCCGCTTTCTCTGCAGCAATGCGTTCTTGCTCTAAGCGCTCCGCTTCTGCCTTCTCTGCCGCGATACGTTCTTGCTCTAAGCGCTCCGCCTCTGCCTTTTCTGCAGCAATGCGCTCTTGTTCTAAACGTTCAGCTTCTGCCTTTTCTGCCGCGATACGTTCTTGTTCTAAGCGCTCCGCCTCTGCCTTTTCTGCAGCAATGCGTTCTTGTTCTATGCGTTCTGCCTCGGCCTTTTCTGCTGCGATACGTTCTTGTTCTAAACGTTCAGCTTCTGCCTTTTCTGCGGCGATACGTTCTTGTTCTAAGCGCTCCGCCTCTGCCTTTTCTGCAGCAATACGTTCTTGCTCTAGACGATCCGCTTCTGCTTTTTCTGCTGCGATACGTTCTTGCTCTAAGCGAGCAGCTTCTTCCTTTTCTGCCGCGATACTCTCTTGTTCTAAACGTTCCGCTTCTGCCTTTTCTGCCGCAATACGTTCTTGCTCTAGACGTTCTGCCTCGGCCTTCTTTGCAGCAACATGCTCGGCTTCACGCTGCGCCTGTTCTGCTGCAGCACGCTCTTGCTCTAATTTCATTGCAGCTTCTTGCTCAGCAAGACGAGCTTGTTGTTCTTGACGTTGCTGTTCTGCCGCTTGCTGTTCTTGAGCTAAACGTTCAGCTTCTGCTTGTTCTGCAGCAATGCGCTCTTGCTCTAAACGCTCCGCTTCTGCACTTTCAGCAGCGATACGCTCTTGTTCTAAACGTTCAGCCTCTGCCTTTTCTGCAGCGATTCGCTCTTGCTCTAAGCGTTCTGCCTCTGCCTTTTCTGCAGCAATGCGTGCTTGTTCTAAACGTTCAGCTTCTGCCTTTTCGGCTTCAATTCGCTGTTGTTCTTCTATTTGCTTCTGGTTATCAGCCTCTTTTACTGCTTGCTCTGCTTGTTGCTTATCTGATTTGCCAAAACCAAACCAAGACAGGAATTTACTTTTTTTTGCCATACTTGCTAATAACCACTTATAAAAATCTGATAAACTTACATGAATAATAGTTTGGTGACAGTTCAGCTTTTTAGCCAAACATAAACAGGTACCATCTATCGCTAAGGTCGCAATACTATCACTTTTAGCGCAGTAGAAAAATGACACGCTAGCTATTGCATACAATATTATCTGAGCTAGTGGTCAGTTACCAATGATTAGTGAGTTAAATGAGAAAAAAATCAACAGCTAACCGCCAAGCAAAAGCAGCGAACAATAAATCAGCAAATGGTTTTATTCGTATTATTAGTGGGCAATTTCGCGGTAGAAAATTACCCGTAAAAGATGTGCAAGGCTTGCGCCCAACCACAGACCGAATAAAAGAAACTGTATTTAACTGGCTAATGCAAGATACCCGAGGCGCAGCGGTACTCGATTGTTTTGCCGGTTCCGGCGGTTTAGGTTTTGAGGCGTTATCGCGCTTTGCTGATCATGCTGTGTTTTTCGAACTAGATAAAGGCGCCGCTAGCCAACTAAAAGAAAACATTAGCACCCTTAAATTGGATAATGCCGCCGTAAAACAAGGCAATAGCCTTTCATTATTGGAACAAAACACGCAAAACGAACAATTTGATCTAATTTTTGTTGACCCGCCATTTCGACAAAACTTGGCTGAAAAAAGTTGTTTTTTACTCGAAAAAAATAGCTGGTTATCTGCCCAAGCACTTATATATGTTGAGGTCGAAAGCGAACTAAGCGACCTAGACACCCCAGATAACTGGATGCTTTTAAAAGAAAAAGCTGCCGGACAAGTAATTTGTCGACTATATCAACGCGAGACAAATTAACTCTGTTTTGCAAACCTAGTTTCTGTTAATATTATTCTTTACATGTGGTGTTGCTTCGGATTACAATACCGCACCATTTTTGAACCACTTGGTCGTTATTCGATCAACTTGAGCAACGCTCATTATTTAGGTAGGTGAATTTTTAATGCCAGTAATTAAAGTAAGAGAGAACGAACCGTTTGACGTAGCACTTCGTCGCTTCAAGCGTTCATGTGAAAAAGCAGGTATCCTTTCAGAAGTTCGTCGTCGCGAGCACTATGAAAAACCAACAGCTGAGCGTAAGCGTAAAAAAGCTGCTGCAGTAAAGCGTCACATGAAGAAGCTTTCTCGCGATAACGCACGTCGCGTTAAATTATACTAATCAGTATTTGGTCTTGTATAAATGAGCCTTTTATTAACGCTAAAAGATGCGCAAAAAGATGCGATGAAGGCAAAAGACAAAGAACGTCTTAAGCCTATCCGCATGGTACTTGCTGCAATCAAGCAACGTGAGATTGACGAGCAAATTACGCTTGACGACGACGGTATTACCGCTGTTTTAGTAAAGCTTGTTAAGCAACGTCGCGATTCTTACACCCAGTACATTGATGCGGGTCGTGAAGATTTAGCTGAAATTGAAGCCAGTGAGATTAAAGCACTTGAAGAATTCTTACCTCAACAATTGAGTGAAGAAGAAATCATTGCTCTTATTGACTCGGCTATAGCTGATACAAACGCAGCGGGTATGCAAGACATGGGTAAGGTAATGGGAGTTATCAAAAGCAAAGCTGAAGGTCGTGCCGATTTAGGTAAGATTTCTGGCTTAATCAAGCAACGATTAACTGCCTAACCCCCACATACAGATGTATGATTCAAGCAAACCGAGCCTAGTGCTCGGTTTCTTGCTTTTAGTCTTTCATAAACACAGTAATTGTGTTCAAATCTTATTTTACAACGCATAGATAGCGCAGGAAAATACAACAGCTATGGCCGGAAAAATCCCTCGACAGTTTATTGATGATTTACTCGCTCGCACAGATATTGTTGAGTTAATTGATTCGAGAGTTGGCCTTAAAAAAGCAGGTAAAGACTACCAAGCCTGTTGCCCATTCCATAACGAAAAATCACCTTCATTTACCGTTTCTCAAGATAAACAGTTTTACCACTGCTTTGGTTGTGGTGCCAATGGCAATGCAATTTCGTTTGTTATGGAATACGACAAATTAGAGTTCGTTGATGCTATTGAAGAATTAGCGAGTATGCTCAATTTAGACGTACCTCGCGAACAAGGCACAAGCTCAGGCCCGCAACGCACTGCAGAACAAAAGCGCTCTGATTACGATTTAATGTTACATGCGGCTCGCTTTTATCAGCATCAGTTAAAGCATCATGCCAACTCAAAAGCCGTTATCGACTATATCAAGGGTCGTGGTTTAAGTGGTGAAACAGCGAAAAAGTTCATGATTGGTTATGCGCCTAGTGAATGGGAAGCGCTATGCCAACAACTTGGCCGCAATAAAGAACAAAAAGAACAGCTTGTAGAACTAAAACTAGCCTCTGAAAAATCGCCTGGTCGTCAATTTGACTTCTTCCGTGATCGACTCATGTTCCCTATTCGTGATAAACGCGGTCGGGTGATTGCCTTTGGTGGCCGTGTTATGCAAGCGGATCAAGGTCCTAAATACCTTAACTCACCAGAAACCCGTATTTTCCATAAAGGCTTTGAGCTTTATGGTTTATACGAAGCCAAGCAAGCACATAAAAAGCTTGAACATATTTTAATTGTTGAAGGTTATATGGATGTTGTTGCTTTAGCTGAGCAAGGCATCGAATATGCCGTTGCCGCCCTTGGCACAGCAACAACCGCAGAGCATATGCACACTTTATTTAGAACCACAGATAAAGTGATTTGCTGCTACGACGGTGACCGTGCAGGTCGCGATGCAGCTTGGCGTGCACTAGAAAATGCACTGCCTTATCTTGGTGATGGTAAGTCGTTGAAGTTTGTGTTTTTACCAGATGGTGAAGACCCTGATTCACTGGTACAACAAGAAGGTAAAGACGCTTTTGAAGCTAGGTTAAGCGAAGCGGATGATTTTACTAAGGTGCTGTTTAATAAGCTCAGCCAAGAGATAGACCTTACTCAAGACGCAGGTAAAGCAAAGCTCCTTAGTGATGCCCTGCCGCTAATTGAAAAAATCCCTAGTGACTTTTACCAAGAAAATATTTTGGAACATCTTGGCCGCTTAATTGGTCGGACAAGAGAGCAATTAAATAATCGCGTTAAGTCGCCAAAGCAACAGCATGCGATTGAGCGTAAATTTAAAATAACGCCGATGCGTCAAGCGATTGGTATTTTATTGCAACACCCAAATTTGGCGACCAGCATTGCTTATATGCCAGAATTAGCTGAGATGAAAATAGCCGGTATTGAGCTATTTTTACGCATTCAGCACTTAGCACTAGAACGTGAAGGTATCACGACGGCACAAATTTTAGAGTCATTTAGGGATGGCGCTGAATATGACGCGTTAGTGAAACTAGCAACTTGGCAGCACCAAATAAATGACGATCGTTTAGAGACGGTTTTTAAAAATACTTTTAAATTTATTGAAGACCAGTGTTTAAATTATCGACTAGAGACCCTATTAATAAAAGACAAGACCCAAGGCTTAAGCAGCGAAGAAAGGCTAGAATGCCACTTACTGACGCAAGCGTTAAAAGGCAGCAACAGCTAGTCAGAATTGAATAATGCTGTTATACTGTGCTATTCACTGCGTCTAGTTAGTTTTCGTGTCGCTTAATTAGTAAGCGAGCTGGCGCCTGTTGTATCAACTTTCAGAGTGGAAGAATAAATCTCTATGGATCCAACTCCTCAGTCACAATTAAAGCTTCTGATTCAAAAAGGTAAAGAGCAAGGTTATTTAACTTTTGCAGAAGTTAATGATCACCTTCCACAAGACATTATCGACTCAGATCAGGTAGAAGATATCATTAGCATGATTAATGATATGGGTATCAAGGTAAGTGAAAACGCACCTGATGCCGATGAATTAATGATGCAAGAAACAACGACAGACGAAGACGCAGCAGAAGCCGCGGCAGCTGCACTTGCGACTGTAGAAAAAGAGATCGGTCGAACAACTGACCCTGTACGTATGTATATGCGTGAAATGGGTACTGTTGAACTTCTTACGCGTGAAGGCGAAATCGTAATCGCTAAGCGTATTGAGGAAGGTATTAACCAAGTACAGATTTCAGTTGCTGAATACCCTGAAGCAATTACTTATCTACTAGAGCAATGGGACAAGTTCGAAGCTGAAGAAATGCGCTTGAGCGACATTATCTCTGGTTTCTTTGATCCTAATAATGAAGAAGAATCACAAATCTCTGCAACACACATCGGTTCTGAGTTAAACGAAGAGCAACTCGATGAAGAAGACGACGAAGACGATGATGACGAAGATAGTGATGATGATAGCGATGATGATAGCGATGGCGACACAGGTCCGGATCCTGAAGAAGCTCGTATTCACTTCGAAAACTTACGTGAGCTTTATAACAAAGCACGCGAAACGTTCGAAGAAAAAGGTCGCTCGCACCCTGATTCACTTGAAGCTATTGCAGAAATAGGCGAACTATTTAAAACCTTTAAATTAGTGCCAAAACAGTTTGACCGTATGGTTAACAACATGCGTGAAATGATGGACCGCGTTCGTGTACAAGAACGTATCATCATGAAACAAGCTGTACAAATTGCTAAGTTACCGAAAAAGAGCTTTATCAAGCACTTTGCAAATAACGAAACTGACACAAGCTGGATTGACCTTGAGATTGCTGCTAACGAGAAATACTCAGTAGCACTTGAAACAGTTAAACCAGAAATCATTCGTTGCATCAGCAAACTAAGTGCAATTGAAGAAAGCACGGGTCTTAGCATCGAACGAATTAAAGATATCAACCGTCGTATGAGTATTGGTGAAGCAAAAGCTCGCCGTGCGAAGAAAGAAATGGTTGAAGCGAACTTACGTCTTGTAATTTCAATTGCGAAAAAATACACCAACCGTGGTTTACAGTTCTTAGACCTTATCCAAGAAGGTAATATTGGTCTAATGAAAGCGGTTGATAAGTTCGAATACCGCCGTGGTTATAAGTTCTCAACTTATGCAACATGGTGGATCCGTCAAGCAATCACGCGTTCGATTGCTGACCAAGCACGTACCATCCGTATTCCTGTGCACATGATTGAGACGATCAACAAGTTAAACCGTATCTCTCGTCAAATGCTACAAGAGATGGGTCGTGAGCCGAGCCCAGAAGAATTAGCTGAGCGTATGTTAATGCCTGAAGACAAGATCCGTAAGGTACTTAAGATCGCTAAAGAGCCAATTTCAATGGAAACACCAATCGGTGATGATGAAGATTCGCACTTAGGTGACTTCATTGAAGATACCACTATCGACTCACCTATTGATTCTGCAACCATGGAATCACTACGTGGCGCAACAAACGATGTACTAGCGGGCTTAACAGCACGTGAAGCTAAAGTACTACGTATGCGTTTCGGTATCGACATGAACACTGACCATACATTAGAAGAAGTAGGTAAACAATTTGACGTAACACGTGAGCGTATTCGTCAAATCGAAGCGAAAGCGTTACGTAAATTACGTCACCCTTCTCGCTCTGACTTACTGAAAAGCTTCTTAGATGCTAAGTAATTTAGTATCGCGTTATTAACTAAAAGGCCGCTGTTGCGGCCTTTTTTCTATTCGAGAGATATTCATGGCTTGGATCCAAATTCGCATCAACGCAAATGCAGACAACGCAGAATTAATCAGCGACTTACTCATGGACACTGGCAGTGCGTCAGTCACCTATGTTGATGCCAAAGATACCCCTATTTATGAGCCAAAACTTGGTACTGTGCAGTTATGGGCTGATACCACTGTGATTGGCCTGTATGACGCTAACCATGATATGGACAGCGTAGTAGCAACATTAAATGCTGAAGCAACACTCGCCGATAAGCTCGTTTATAAAATTGAACAGCTTGAAGATAAAGATTGGGAGCGTGAGTGGATGGATAACTTCCACCCTATTCAATTTGGTGAGCGCCTATGGATCTGTCCAAGTTGGCGCGATATTCCAGATCCTGATGCTGTTAATGTATTGCTCGACCCTGGCCTTGCTTTTGGCACAGGTACCCATGCAACCACTGCCCTTTGCTTAAAGTGGCTAGAAAGCCAAGATTTAACAGGTAAAACTGTGGTCGACTTTGGTTGTGGCTCGGGCATTTTAGGAATTGCGGCGATCAAACTCGGCGCAGAGCGTATGATCGGTATCGATATAGATCCTCAAGCCCTTGAAGCAAGCCGCGATAATGCAAAACGTAATGGCGTTGCAGATAAACTTGAAGTCTATTTACCTGAAGATCAGCCAGAGTTTACAGCTGATATTGTGGTTGCAAACATCTTAGCTCAACCACTTCGCGAACTACATGAAGTGATTTTAGGCCTTTTAAAACCGAATGGTAAAATTGCTATGTCAGGTATTTTAGAAGAACAAGCTCAGTCTGTAGCCGATGTTTATGCCCCGTTTTTAGCACTTGATGACGTGGCTGTTGAGGGTGAATGGACCCGAGTGAGCGGCATCAAGAAAGCCTAAATAGCACTAGAGTATTTACTCAAACATAATAGGTAAAGCCAGTATTTAACAGGCTTTACCTTATTTTTACAGTTAGTAGTTTCTCACTTTTTTGTGAGTAAAATTTTTTCTGTTCAAATATCAAACAAATCAACCAGCCCGTCAAACTGTTATCAAAAGTCAATACGAAAAGAGCAAAAAAAAGTCACTTTTGTTCAATTTATAGCCTTTGATTTTTGCTAAAAAAGCCGTAAACTTAGCGCCCCTTGAAAAGAGGCCAATTGAATAACAGTGCGTATCGGTTCATACCAACTTGAGAACAATGTAATTGTCGCGCCAATGGCAGGCATTACAGACAGACCATTCAGACAACTTTGCCGTCGCTTAGGTGCGGGCCTTGCTGTTTCTGAAATGCTCTCGTCAAACCCGAAAGTATGGAAAACCGAAAAATCGATGAACCGTATGGATCACAGCGGTGAGTCGGGAATTCGTTCGGTGCAAATCGCCGGAGCCGATCCTGAGCTTATGGCACAGGCAGCACAATTCAATGTCAGCAATGGTGCACAGATCATAGATATCAATATGGGGTGCCCAGCTAAAAAAGTGAATAAGAAACTCGCAGGCTCTGCCTTATTACAGTTTCCTGAATTAGTACAAGAGATACTCGATGCCGTTGTTAATGCTGTCGATGTCCCTGTCACTTTAAAAATCCGTACCGGATGGGATCAGGATAACCGTAATGGTGTCGAGATTGCGAGAATAGCTGAACGTTATGGCATTGCCTCACTGGCAGTACACGGGCGAACGCGCGCATGTATGTATAAAGGTGAAGCAGAGTACGCCACAATTAGGGATATTAAACGTTCAGTGTCTATCCCTGTCGTTGCCAATGGTGATATTACTTCACCAGAAAAAGCAAAGCAGGTTTTGGATTATACGGGTGCAGATGCCATTATGATTGGTCGAGCCGCCCAAGGTCGCCCTTGGATTTTTAGGGAGATAGACCACTATTTGCGAACTGGAGAACATTTGCCAGCACCTGAAATTGCAGAGGTGCGTAGCATTTTGATGGAGCATTTAGACAATCTTCATCAGTTTTACGGGGAGCCAATGGGAGCGCGTATCGCTCGAAAGCATGTATCTTGGTATTTGCAAACCCATGACAGTGACGGTCAGTTTAGGCGAGTATTTAATGCGTTAGATAACCCACAGGCACAAGTCGACGCATTAGAAGAATACTTTAAAACACTAGCAGCTAACTAAGAAAGAAAGAGACATATAACGATGTTCGAACAAAACGTGACTTCTCCATTTATCACAAACCCTCATGTACAGTCACACGAGAAACCACAGCCGTTGCGTGATGCAGTGAAAAAAGCTGTTCATCACTACTTAAAGCAACTTAATGGTCAAGACGTACAAGACGTATACGACCTTGTTCTTTCTGAGCTAGAAGCACCATTACTTGAAGAAGTAATGACGTACACGCGTGGTAACCAAACTCGTGCTGCAATCTTACTAGGTATCAACCGTGGTACTTTACGTAAGAAACTTAAAAAGTACGGCATGAACTGATACCAGTTATATTGAAACCGTAATCATTCTAACGAGTTAAATAAGTCCCTAACTGCGTTAAAAATTTCTTATGTAGAATAACTACACTACAAAATTTTTGCCTTGTTATTGACTTATTTCTCTGTCGTTATAATTGCTTACTAATCCAATACAACTGGTATAAAAGTTTTTTAAGAACTGGAATGTAAGTTTTTAAAGAACAGATATAAAAGTTTTGAAAAAAGCACCTTAGGGTGCTTTTTTTATAGCTGTTAAAAACTATGCAAAATCCTCACGCTTTAAACGTCGTTTTTTAAAGCATATTCAGTTAAAATACCGCCTTTCTAAGCTAGCTCAAACATTGAGGTAATCAAAACTACAATGGATACACATCGTCCAATTCGTCGCGCACTATTAAGTGTGTCAGATAAAACCGGTATCGTTGAATTTGCTCGCGCTCTTGAAGCACAAGGCGTGGATATTTTATCAACTGGCGGTACTTGCAAATTACTTGCTGATAACGGCATCAAAGTCACTGAAGTATCTGACCATACTGGTCACCCTGAGATCATGGATGGTCGCGTAAAAACACTTCATCCAAAAATTCACGGCGGCATCCTAGCGCGTCGCGGTCAAGATGAAGACGTAATGAGCGAGAATAACATCTCTGCTATCGATATCGTTGTAGTTAACTTATACCCCTTCGCAAACACTGTTGCGAAAGAAGACTGCAGCCTAGAAGATGCGATTGAAAACATTGATATCGGTGGCCCAACTATGGTTCGCGCTGCGGCGAAAAACCATAAAGACGTGACTATCGTGGTAAATGCAAAAGATTACGACCGCGTAATCAGCGAAATGCAAAGCAACAACGGTTCAACAACGTATAAAACACGTTTTGATCTAGCTATTGCTGCTTACGAGCACACAGCTCAGTACGATGGCATGATTGCAAACTACTTCGGCAAAATGGTTCCTGACTACACAGAAGAAGCTGCTGAAGAGACTAAGTTCCCACGCACTATCAACATGCAGTTCACTAAGAAGCAAGATATGCGCTACGGTGAGAACTCACACCAAGACGCTGCTTTTTATGTTGAAAACGACTTAACTGAAGCATCTGTTGCGACTGCGGTTCAATTGCAAGGTAAAGCACTTTCTTACAACAACATTGCTGATACTGACGCAGCATTAGAGTGTGTAAAAGAATTCGACGTACCAGCGTGTGTTATCGTAAAACATGCGAACCCTTGTGGTGTGTCAATTGGTGACAACATTCTTGAAGCCTATGATCGCGCATTCAAAACTGACCCTACATCAGCATTTGGTGGCATCATCGCATTCAACAAAGAACTTGATGCAGACACAGCTGAAGCAATTGTTGCTCGTCAATTCGTTGAAGTTATCATTGCACCTAAAGTATCTGAAGCTGCAGCCCAAATCGTATCTGCTAAGCAAAACGTACGTTTATTAGAATGTGGTGAATGGTCTGGTAATGCAACAGGTCACGACATCAAGCGTGTTAATGGCGGTATTCTAGTTCAAGACCGCGACCTAGGCATGGTTACGCAAGGCGACCTTAAAGTTGTATCTAAGCGTCAACCAACTGAGCAAGAATTAAAAGATTTATTATTCTGCTGGAAAGTAGCTAAATTCGTTAAGTCTAACGCAATCGTTTACGCACGTGACGGTATGACGATTGGTGTAGGCGCAGGTCAAATGAGCCGTGTTTATTCAGCGAAAATTGCTGGTATCAAAGCCGCTGACGAAAACCTTGAAGTAAAAGGTTCAGTTATGGCATCAGATGCATTCTTCCCATTCCGTGACGGTATTGATGCAGCAGCAGAGGCTGGCATCACCGCTGTTATTCAACCAGGTGGTTCAATGCGCGATGAAGAAGTTATCGCTGCAGCTGACGAAGCTGGTATGGCAATGGTATTTACAGGTATGCGCCATTTCCGCCACTAATCACATAAAGGGTTAAGCACATAGCTTAACCCTTTTTGTTTGCCACAAATTCACGTATTCTGATTAATAATAATAATTACCCATATAATGAAGGAACAGATGATGAAATTTGCCGTAAAATCGTTACTTGTTGCCAGCCTTGCACTGACATCAGCACAGGCTTTAAGCCATTCTCATGAATCAGCGCTTACACAAGCTGTGCAATCAAGCGAACGTGATGCTAAAAATAGCGCACGTGATCAATATCGCCATCCAGTTGAGACACTTGACTTCTTTGGCTTTAAGCCAAACATGACAGTTGTTGAAATTGCACCGGGCGGTGGCTGGTATAGCGAAATTCTTGCGCCAGCTGTAAAAGGCCATGGTGTTTACTACGCGGCACATTTCCCTGCTGATTCTGAGGTGGGTTATTACCAACGTTCATTAGCTGGTTTTAAGAAAAAGATGAGCGATGACGCACGCTTCAGTGAAGTTAAACTAACTGAATTTGCGCCAGTAACACATCTTGATATTGCACCAGCGGGTAGCGCAGATCTTGTCTTAACATTTAGAAATGTACACAACTGGTACATGGGTAAAGATAAAGAAGGCGCGTTAAGTGCGTTTAAAGCATTTTATAAAGCACTTAAACCAGGCGGCACTTTAGGTGTGGTTGAACACCGCCTACCTGAAGCGCGCAGCGACGAAGATCAGAAATCATCAGGTTATATGAAGCAAAGCTATGTAATTGAAATTGCAAAGCAGGCTGGCTTTGAACTAGTGGCAAGCAGTGACATTAATGCAAACCCTCTTGATACAGCGGATCACCCTAAAGGGGTGTGGACACTACCACCACGTTTAGCACTTGACGAAAAAGATGCTGCTAAATATAAAGCGATTGGTGAGAGTGATCGTATGACGCTGAAGTTTAAAAAACCGCTATAAATAGGATTATACGCCATGAATGTACTTGTCATCGGCAGTGGCGGCCGCGAACACGCTCTTGCGTTTAAGGCTGCACAAAATACTAAAGTAAACACCGTTTTCGTTGCTCCAGGTAACGCAGGTACTGCACTAGAGCCAAAACTTGAAAACGTTGCTATCAACGTTGAAGACCTAGCAGGTTTAGTTACTTTTGCTAAAGAAAACAACGTTGAGTTAACTATTGTTGGTCCAGAAGTACCGCTTGTTTTAGGTGTCGTTGATACTTTCCGTGAAAACGGTTTAGCTATCTTCGGCCCAACAGCAGGTGCTGCACAGCTAGAAGGCTCTAAGTCATTCACTAAAGACTTCTTAGCACGTCACGACATTCCAACTGCTGACTACCAAACGTTTGAACAAATCGATCCTGCACTTGCTTACCTAAAGGAAAAAGGTGCGCCTATTGTTATTAAAGCTGATGGCTTAGCAGCAGGTAAAGGCGTTATCGTTGCAATGACTGAGCTTGAAGCTGAAGAAGCTATCCGCGATATGCTTGCAGGCAACAGCTTTGGTGAAGCGGGTAGCCGCGTGGTTATCGAAGAGTTCTTAGAAGGCGAAGAAGCCTCTTTCATCGTGATGGTTGATGGCAAAAACGTACTGCCATTCGCAACTAGCCAAGACCACAAACGCGCTTACAACGGTGACCAAGGTCCGAACACTGGCGGCATGGGTGCATACTCACCGGCTCCAGTGGTGACTGATGAAATTCATCAACGTATTATGAACGAAGTGATCAACCCAACGGTTGAAGGTATGGCAAAAGAAGGCCACCCATACACTGGTTTCTTATACGCTGGTTTAATGATCACCGCTGATGGTACGCCAAAAGTAATCGAATACAACTGTCGTTTTGGCGACCCTGAAACACAACCTATGATGCTTCGTCTTAAGTCTGACCTTGTTGAGCTTATCGAAGCGGCTAACCGTGAAGAACTAGATAAAACAGCAATCGAGTTCGACCCGCGTGCAGCAGTCGGTGTTGTATTAGCAGCAAAAGGCTACCCAGATAGTTACCCGAAAGGTGATGCAATCAGCGGCTTGCAAGTTACTTACCCTGAAGGTGAGAAAGTATTCCACGCAGGTACTAAGCAAGACGGCGACAACGTAGTAACAGCTGGCGGTCGTGTGCTTTGTGCTACTGCACTTGGCAACACAGTAACCGAAGCGCAACAACGTGCTTATAAACTGGTTGAACAAATCAGCTGGGAAGGCATGGAATATCGTACTGATATCGCTTACCGTGCTATTGCTCGCGAACAGAATTAAGGTCAAACCAGTCTAATTCTGAAAAAAGCGCAGTTTATCTGCGCTTTTTTAATGCTACACTGTTAAGAACATTTACCTAGATAAAGAACTAATTTTGAATAATAAAGCACTGAAATATAACTTTGTTTCATTTCTTATTCTGACAATTTTGTTTTTTATCATTGCTACCCTAGCTGCACATTTAGCCAGCCCTACCCGCTACACCATAGATAAAACAGCCCCCATCTACAGTAATACAGCTTATCGAATTGATAGTAGTAAAGCGCTGACTCTCGAGCAGTTTTTAGCTGAACCAGACAAACTTAAACAGCGCCCTTTTAAAGATGTTGAGTGGGATTTAGCGGCGCAAGATTATTGGTTAAAGCTTGATTTAGAAAACCGCCAAGCAAAGCCTGTTGAGCTAGCGATTCACTTTGATAACCCTATGGTTGATTATCTTAGCGTTTATCATGTTGATGATAAGGGCCAGCTTATAGATACAACCGAGCTGGGTGATAAAGTATCTGGTCTTAGTTTGTTTCAATACAGTACACCGCACAGCATGCTTACAATGCAGGGCTATGAGCAAACATCCCTCATTATAAAAATTGATACGGTTGGTATTAGCAAAACACCTATTAATATTTATGGTGAAAAAGAGTTTCAAGATTTACTACGTTCGCAATCAGGAATTTGGGGGATCTTCATTGGTGTGCTGATCATGGCTGCCCTGTATAACTTGGTATTATTTTTAGGGATCCGTGATCGCGTCTACCTTATTTATATAGGCTACATCATCTCAGCACTGTTACTTATGGGCTCAGTGCTCGGCTTTGGTTTTTACTTATGGCCGTTATCGTGGCAAATCTTTTTTAATGAGCAAGTGGTCTTCAGTAACTATGCGATTGCATTTTTCACCGTGGCGTTTTGCACCATGTTCTTACGCTACCATAAAGACAATTGCCGCCTATACAAGCTTAGTATCAGCTTTTTAGCCCTGCTGTTTAGCCTCAGTCTTATCAGCTTTTTTATGCTGGAATACCATTCTTCAAAAATCTTTTTTGCCATCATGGTGCCGTTATACATTCTATGTATTTGCATGATTTACAAAAAATTGGTGAGCGGTTTTCGGTGGGCGAAGTTTTATGTCATGTCGTGGGTGCCATTGATTGTAGGCGCAGCCATTCAGCCGTTAGAATTAACTGGCTTTATTCCCTACAGCTTTGCAGTTAGGCACATATTTTTAGTCGCCATTCTCTGTGAGATTGTGCTTATGGCAATGGCGCTGGCAGACCGGGTGCGTTATCAACGTGAAAAAGCGCTGTATCATGCAACCCATACCCAACAAACTGAGCTACTCAACCAAGCAATGCTCAAACAAGCCTATATGGCGATTACCTCGGAGCATAGACTCGCTAATCTTTGTTTAGTGAAAATAGAGCAATTTAATGCCCTAATGAGCATTCTAAAGCCAAGCCAAAGCAGCCAAATAATTATCACTGTGGCTCAATCTTTAGAGCATCAAATTAATAAGAATAGGCAATTTATTAATTTAGAGTCAGCGCTAGATAACAGTCCAAAAGTGGCTGACTTAGGCAATGGTGTACTGGCTTTTATTTCTACCAAAATTCAATCACAAGCAGAGCTACACCAAGAACTTAGCAACTTATGCAAACAGCTGCCTAAGCAATATAAAGTGGCAGGCTTAGACCTACAGCTTTACTACCGCTATAGCATTACCGAACCGGTTAATGATGATGGCTTTGATATTTGGCTACAACGTGGCTACCTAGGGTTGTCACAAAAGCAGCACAACATCGACTTTACTACACCGCATATCGATATGGATGTCAGCCTTGCCGCTGAGTTACAACAAGCAATGCGAAGCAATACCTTAGCCATTTACTTACAGCCCATTATTAATTTACTCAATGGTACTATCTGTGGCGCAGAGGCTTTGTTACGCTGGCCTACAGCGGGTAAATACCTGGACATTGAGCAACTCATTTTATTGGCTGAACGTACTGGTTTAATTAACGAGTTGAGCTTATGGGTGATTGATCAGGCTTGCCTAGCAGCTGCCCAGCTTAATCGACAAGGCTATCGCGAGCATACCATTAGCGTTAATTTAAGTGCCAAAAATCTAGCTATCCCAAAGCTTGTCGAAAAAGTCGAAAACACAATTTTAAAGCATGGCATTACTGCGGATCAGTTAAAGTTTGAGTTAACTGAGTTTGCGCTTATCAAAAACCATGATGAAATGGTTAGCTTTATCAGCGAACTTAATAAACTCGGTAGCAAGGTGGTACTCGATGATTTTGGTACTGGTTACTCGTCGTTAAACTACTTGGTAAATTATTCATTTAGCACGATTAAAGTCGATAAGAGCTTTATTCTTGATTTAGTGAATAACACCACCAACCAGGTAGTGGTAAAAACCGCCATTGATATGGCTCATAACCTTGATATGAATATCACCATCGAAGGCATTGAAGACCAAGAAACAGAAAAAATGCTGATCAAGATGGGCGCAGATCAAGGGCAAGGCTATTATTACAGCAAAGCGGTGCCAATTAATGAGTATCTAAGCTTTATTGCCTCACAATTCAAATAGGCCGTGTTACACTGCCCTTTTTAACATCTTTAGGGGCCATGTAAAGATGCAAGGTACGATCAGAAAATTAAAGTCGACACTGACTTCTCCTGTCGAATATCAATTACCTATCGGTGATGAGCTAGTTTCATTAAATGACTATATTGGTAAGCCGCTCACACTGACTTTTACCGGCAATATTTTTTGCTGTAACTGTGGTAAGAAAACCAAGAAAAGCTACTCTCAAGGCCACTGTTTTGTCTGTATGCGCAAACTGGCTAGCTGTGACATGTGTATCATGAAACCTGAAACGTGCCACTTTGATAAGGGCACCTGTCGTGAGCCACAGTGGGGTGAAGAAAACTGCATGATCCCGCATTACGTGTATTTAGCCAACACTTCAGGCCTAAAAGTAGGTATTACCCGCCATACTCAAATTCCTACACGCTGGATTGACCAAGGTGCGACGCAAGCTTTACCTATCTTCAAAGTACAAACCCGTCTTCAATCGGGTTTAGTTGAGGTTGCCTTAGCCGAATTTATTGCTGATAAAACCAATTGGCGAAACATGCTAAAAGGCCAATCTGAAGCGATTGATTTAAAAGCTGCTGCTGCAGAGTTGATCCCACAGATTGATGCTAAGTTGAGTGAACTTGCAGAGCTATTTGGCGCAACAGCCATTGAAAAGCTCGATGAAGATGTAGTTGAGCTAGACTACCCAGTAAGTGAATACCCAAGCAAAATCAGCTCTTTCAATTTTGATAAAGCACCAGAAGTATCTGGTATTTTAAAAGGCATTAAAGGCCAGTACTTAATTTTTGATACTGGCGTCATTAATATTCGTAAGTTCACTTCTTACGAAATTAGCCTAGCTTAGGCACTTTTTTCGCTATTGAGATAAAAATCATACCATTGCTGCTTCGCTATTGGGCGGCAAAAGTAATAGCCTTGAATGGTATCGCAGTTAAGTGAACGTAAGTAATTTAACTGCTCTACCTTCTCTACCCCTTCTGCGACAACATGAATACTCAAGCTTTTGGCAAGGCTAATAATCGCCGTAACAATTTCACTATTACCGTATTCATCGGGCACTTTTGCGATAAAGCTGGCATCTATTTTTAACGTATCAATTGGCAGTTTAGTTAAGTAACTTAAAGCCGAATAGCCCGTGCCAAAGTCATCTAACGTAATATGCACACCTAGCTTTTTAAGCGCGAGTAGCTCTTGCTTAGCCTCACTAAAGTGGCTGATAAAACAGCTTTCAGTAAGCTCTACTTCAAGCTTGTGTGGATCTACATCGTAACGCTCAAGTAAGCGCTCAACATTCGATGCTAGTTGCCCCTGACGTAAGTGATTTGCCGAAATATTAATTGCCAAGCGCCCTGCTTCAATGCCTTGTTGCTGCCATTTTTCTAACTCTTTACACGCTTGCTCGATAACCCATAAATCAAGTTTCACAATTAGGCCAAGTTCTTCAGCAAGAGGGATAAACTTAGCAGGTGAAATCACTCCAAGGTTTGGCTCATGCCAACGTAACAGTGCCTCTACTCCTAAAATTTTGCCTGAATTTAATTGCTGCTTAGGTTGGAAATAAAGCTCAAACTCATCGCTTTCGATGGCGTTTTGTAATCGGCTCATCATTGCCAATCGCTCTAAAGAACGTGCATTCATCGCAGGTTTGAATAATTGAAATGAATTACGCCCCACTTCTTTAGCACGGTACATAGCAATATCTGCATGCTTAAGCAGTGTAGCGCTATCTACGCCATCATCAGGGTAAACTGCAGCGCCAATAGAAGCTGTAATTGCAACCACATGCTCGTTAATAGCAAGCGGCATACTCACTTGCTGCAATACTTGTTCGGCAAAGTTGAGCAGTGTTTCAACCCGATTTACTTCGCATAATAAAACAAACTCATCGCCACCTAAACGTGCAAGAGTATCCCCTTCAGGTAGAATTGATAAAATACGCTCTGCCACTTGCTGTAATAAGTTATCACCAGCGTCATGCCCTAAACTGTCGTTAACCTCTTTGAAGCGGTCTAAGTCGATATACATCACCGCTAATAGATCATGGTTTCGTTTGGCAGAACTCAGCGCAATAGAGAGTCTGTCATGAAATAAGCGTCGATTAGGCAGGCCGGTTAATTCGTCGTAATAGGCAAGCTGGGCAATTTTTTCTTCGGCACGTTTACGCTCTGTAATGTCGCTGAAAATTGCCGCATAAAGCACTTCATCAAAGTTAGGATCTTTAATCTGGATAATGGTGAGCCACTCTACAAATTCTTCACCATCTTTTTTGCAATTGCAGATCTCCCCTTGCCAGACCCCCTCGTATTCAATGGCATGCCACATTTTTTGATAAAACGAACGGCTATGTTTTGTCGAGCTTAAAATATTGGGACGCTTACCGATTACTTCATGCTCGGCAAAGCCGGTCAGTTTAGTAAAAGCTGGGTTAACTTGAATAATAGTGCCGTCTTTACGGGTTAACATAATGCCATCGAGTGAGGCATCAATAATTTTATTTGCTAAAAATAGGTTACGTTGTGACTTTTGCAAAGCAATGTCACGCTGCTCTATGGCCCGTTCAAGCTCGCAGCAATAAGCTGACTCAATCTCTGTGATCAAATCAGCAAATGATATCACCCCGCAAATTTCATCATCTCGAACCACTAAATGACGCACATTACGCTCTGTCATAGTGCGATACGCATCAAATAAACTGCTTTCACAATCAATTTCAATTAACGGGTAGCTAGCATATTGCCAACAAGGATTTAGCCACTCGGTTTGAATGATCAGCTCAACAATATCACGCTGAGTAATAATACCGTGCAGTTCAAGCTCTCGGTTATAAACCAGTACACTATCAAGGCGGCCAGCGCGCATCAGTTGCACAACCTCTTCTATCGGTGTTTGCGCATCAACTATCTCTAGATCAGTGCGATACTGGTCATGAATGGGTCGAAATTGTAGGTAGTGGTCCAAACCTTGGTTATGCACAATATCAGATAAGTTCAACATACCCGCAGGCTGATTCTCGCTATCCATCACCAATAAATGACGAATGCCATGTTGTTGAAAACGCAAGGTTGCATCACTGACTGAGCATTGATTTGGTACTGTAATGACAGGCGCCGACATGACCTCGTGAATGGCAAGGTTCTTATAGAGCGGGCTGCTGATGTCAATTTTCAAACAATCAGCCTCAGTCCAAATACCAACTACAGACTGCTCATGCTTGATAAAAATCGCCGTCACATTGTGAACATGCATCAACCTTACCGCATCGACCAAAGGCGTATGCGCAGGACACGATACCAGCTTTTGCGAAAAGACATCACTCACCTTTTGATGTCGTCTTGGTTGATTCATAAGTCGACTTTCCTAGTTCTTACATGAATTGGCAATTATAATCATTTCAACCTATGCAACTTTGACACAGGACAATAAATGCACTCATCATTTCCTAAGATTATTTTTTCAGACCATGAATTAGCATTAGTTGAAGACGAAGCCGATATAGAAAGCTTTTTATATGGCTTAAGCAAAGAGCAGCAGCAAGAAGCGATGCTACTTTTGGCAACAGGGCACTATGTCAACTTGCAGGAAGAAAGCGTGAAAGCATTAACTGATATAGAGCTTGCTAATAGAGTGACTGAGCACCTAGCACAAGAGGGAGTATGCTGTTTAAGTAAGGTTACTCGGCTTACACCAACGCAAGCCTTTGCGATGCTGGCAGATTAAGGTGCATCCACCAGCGCTTTAATGTGCGCAACGGCACTACGACCTAGAGCTGATAAAGCATAGCCCCCTTCAAGATATGAGATAATCCCTTTGCAATCTTGCTGCTGACAAAACTCAGCTAATTGCGTGGTTAGCCATGCGTAATCGTCTTCAACAAACTTCAGGCTTGCCATGTCATCTTCAAGGTGAGCATCAAAACCTGCACTAATAAACAATAGTTCAGGTTTAAATTCGTTGAGTTTTGGTAGCCACTGCTCAAGGTAAACAGCTTTTAAGTCATTACCATCACTGGCAATTGGCAGCGGTGAGTTAACTAAAGTCGCGTTATTTTCAACCGCAGTATTTGGGTAAAAAGGATGTTGAAACAAAGAGCAAAACAACACATTGTCATCATCTAAAAAGATATCTTGCGTGCCATTACCGTGGTGTACATCAAAGTCCAAAATAGCGATACGTTTAACACCTTTGCTTTGCGCGTATTTCACGGCAATGGCTAGGTTATTAAAAACGCAAAATCCTGCCGAGGTGCTGCGGTTTGCATGATGCCCTGGTGGTCTAACCGAGCAAAATGCGGCATCCAGTTTATCAGCAAGGATTTCATCAACGGCGAGTAATCCAGCACCAACGGCTCGTTCAATTGCTTTCATTGAATCTGGGCACAACCAAGTGTCGCCGTCTAATTCAGCAAGTCCTTCATCGGGAATTGTTTGCTCTACATGGCTTACCAAAGGTTCATCATGAGCACGTAAAAAGTCGTCGCGGCTGGCTTTAGGAGCTTGTAAGTGAGTAATTGCTATATCAACACCACTTGCTAGCAAGCGGTCGGTGATCACATCTAAACGCGCAGGGCATTCGGGGTGATCCTCAATCATTTTATGTTTACGACAAAATGGATGTGAGATAACTGCCGTTCTCATAATACGCTCCTTGAATTATTTTCCCCCAGTATAACAAAGCCACCTAATGGTGGCTTTGCGACTTTGGTTTACTTTTTAGCGCGTAAATCTAAATTCCTAAAGTCAAAACTAAAGTCTGTGACCGCCGTTGAGACAGCACGCATTTTTGCACTACTCACTCGGTTATCCGGGCTCATTTGAAACTCAATGTAAGCATCTGCTTCAAGTAACTTTTCATCCCACTTCACAATAAACGTATTGCCCGTGTAATGCTCAAGCTGACCTTTCAAACGCTTTGTATGAGTAAAATCAATACGTAGCTGACCATTTAACTCCTCGATTACCACATCACCATACCAGTTATCGTGCAGCGTGCCTGTGTAGTTGATGTTTGGTAGTTTCGCTTGATAATCAGCAGGTGTTTCTGGTTTTGCGTTTGCGTAAGCTTCTTTTTTACCTTCAAAGTGCTTTTTAGCAAGGTCTTCAACCCAGTCTTTATCTTCAAGATCTAATGCATCTTCTAATACTTCGTAAGTCACCGCAGAGAGCGCGCTGAATGCTTGCTGGTTACTCAGAATAACAATACCGAGATTTTTCTCTGGTAATAATGTCACTTGAGACACCATGCCTAAGATACCACCACCATGGCCTAGCTTTTTAATGCCGTGGAAATCTTCAATGCTCCAGCCTAAACCATAACCTCTAAATTGTTGGTGGTAAGCTTCATAAGCACTTTTTGATGCCATTGACGTAATGTGCGGGTGCCACATTTGTTGCTGCTGCTTTTCAGTGAATAACTGCTGGCCATTTGGCATTTTGCCATGTGCAAGCTGCGTGCGTAGCCATTGGCTCATATCGCTTACGCTTGATGCAATCGCACCAGCGCCACGGAAATCTTCGAGGTAGTTCACAAAAAATGGGTGTAGTTGGCCATCCATTGGAATATGACCCGTCGCCCAGTTTTTATTGCTACTAGGAATACGTGAAAAACCTGCGCGTGAGTTTTTCATATCAAGTGGCTGAAGAATATTTTTCTCGATGTAATCATTCCAGCTCATGCCAGATACACGGGCTACCACCTCACCTGCAGTGACAAACATTAAGTTGTTATAGGCGTATTTACTGCGAAAGCTACTCGCTGGTTTTAAGTATTTTAGCCCTGCGATAATTTCATCAATCGATTTGTCAGTATCTGGCCAAATCATTAAATCGCCTTGCCCTAAACCCAAACCGCTACGGTGGCTTAATAAATCGCGAATGGTCATTTCACGTGTTACGTAAGGGTCATACAGACGAAACTCAGGAAGATGATCAATTACTTTGTCATCCCAGCTAAGCTTACCTTCATCAATTAATTTAGCTAACGCTGCTGCGGTAAATGCTTTGGTGTTTGACGCGATACCGAATAAGGTGTCTTTATTTACTTTTTTACCGGTATCAAGGTGAGATACGCCAAAACCTTTTGCTAACACGACCTGGTCATTTTCAACAATCGCTACAGCCATACCCGGTACGTCAAAACGTGCCATTGACGTTTCGATTACTTTTTCAATTTTTTTAGTATCAATATCGGCATAACTGTAAAACGAACAGCTCGATAAAAGCGCCGCTGCAACGGCTAATTTACGAAATATCATAATATCCCTTGGTGATTTTTATTGTTGTGAATAGCGAACTCTTTCGCTGCTCGGGTTTTATCTGGATCATCGCAACTTGGTCTTGCGAGTATTGCTTCACTGTAATGATTTGGTACACCTGCTTCAAGCGCTCCGCGATGAACATGCTGAAGATACCAGTCGAATGGCAGTAAAGACTCATCTAAGGTGTTAGCGATATAACAATGGGCAGCAAGTTGCTCGCCATCTAGTAGCTCAACGGTGATATCTACACAGTCATAACGCGGCCCTTCGATATCATCAAGAATCGACTTTTCAGCTTCGTTTAACTGATAAACAACACCATATACCAAGGCATCTGCCTGATCTGTTTTGCGCACGCTACACTTTGCAGAGCCGTCGGTACTTACCATATCAAACGTCAACTCATAGCCCTTTAAAGTAGCTGTGCCTACCCGCTTTGCTTCAGGTAACCTTGCCAACAATCTGCTCGATGACATATTTGAACCAAATGAAAAGTTATATAGCGCCATACTTACCTCACACAACAACGCGAATAGCTAAGGCAATTAAGATCACGCCAATGCCTCTATCAAACCAGTATCCGCTTTTTAAGAAAAATGCTCGCACTGATGCTTTTGATAACACCAATGATAAAAATGAAAACCACAGCCAAGTCGCCATTGCCATATACACGCCATAACCAGCCTGCACTACAACAGGTGTTTCAGGGCTTATTACAAGAGTAAACAACGACATAAAAAACAGTGTTGCTTTGGGATTAAGGGCATTGGTAAAAAAACCGCGTCGAAATGCTTTATACACAGATTCAGGCTCAGCAGGGGCAAGGGTTTGCTGTTTACTATCGCTAGGTTTTGCGCTTCGTAAAGCTTGCACACCCAAGTATGCCAAATAAGCCCCTGCAAGGTATTTTAAAGCCATGAATAAGCTAGGTGACTGGGATAAAATTAATGCCACACCTAATACACAATAAGCAATATGCAGCAAAATAGCCGCACCAACCCCAGCACTGGTCCAAAGCGCATTTTCACGACCTTGTTGAATACTTTGCTTTAGTACAATTGCAAAGTCAGGACCTGGGCTTGCTACCGCAAAAAAGTGAGCTATGGCTATCAATAAAAACTCATCTAAATACTGCACTCAATATCACCCTACTGCTTGTTCATCTAATGCTAATAACAACGGATTTGCACTGTCATTTACCAATGCTTTAATTTGCTTTTGCGCTTTTTTATATTGGCTGCGTAAATGGGGTTTTAAAAACTTCTTCGACTGATTATCCCCTTTAAAATGCGTAACCAGCGCATGCATAAATAGCGTTTGTGGCTCAGTCAGCGCTGCTTGGCGATTGGCATAAGGGTTATAACCGCAGCCGCAGCCACCTTTAAATTGATACACCGTATTACTCATCATCACCCCAAAGCCTAAATAGCATGCCAACGCATCGCTTGCTTGCGGTAAGTACTCTTTACCGCCGGGAGGTAAGACACCCACATGGTGAATCAAAATGGTCGCTAAGGTACCAGCAAAACTTGCCACTAAATCTTGCGGTTGATTGATTTGGTTCGGGTTAAAGGAGATATTCACCGGATGATTTGCCGGTACAATTAAACTCGCCTCGCTACCGCGTAAATTATCTTGAAATTCAAAATGCGGAAACACCTGAGGTGTAAGCCCAGATGGCGCAACTAAGTTAATTGGCCACGCCTGCATCCCCGCATAATCAACAACTCGACTAAATACCTTTTCAGCCATTTCACTGACGCTCGACACCCTATCCGGAAAGAACTGCCCATTAGGTAAAATGATTTGCGTGTGCTTTAAAAAATATTCACTATCAAAGTGTTCAACAGCCCATAAAAAAGTATCGATTAACCACTGCTGCTCTTGCTCATCAACAAGTGGGGCCGACTTAAATAACGCTAACATAAATTACTCTTGTGATTGTGCCCATTGCCATGCATCTGTATTGTAAAGAGGCACAGTTGATAAAGCATGATGATGGCTGCCGCTCGACTCTTTCGTTGAATAAGACAAATATAAAAGTGTGCGTGTTGGCGCATCATAAATACGACGAACTTTTAACGACTTAAACAAAATACTTTTCGATGACTTAAATACCACTTCGCCTGATTTACTGCGGTCAATTTGTTGTAATTGGTCAGCGGTAATGGGGCCTGTTTGACGACAGGCAATAGACATATCGGATGGATCAGCAAAATCAAGGTTCGCTTCAATATGGCTAATGTGGCAAGTTACACCGCTTATAAGCGGGTCTTGTTGTGATACCACTTTAATATCTTTGGTCGTAAATAACCCCAAACTCACCGAAGCAGCATCATCCGAGCAACCGCTCAACAAAATCAGTGGCGCAGTAAGTGCAGCTAATTTTAGTAACTTCATCCTAGTGTTCCTTATTAAAAAGCGATAGTTGTCCGTTTACAACGATTTGCTTGCTATGTTTCAATACTATCTCAAAATATCTTCAACAACGAGCACCTAAACAATGAAAAAATCGCTTGGTTTACTGTGTTTAATGTTCTTAAGTAGTACAGCTCAAGCTGACTACTCTATTAGCGCTGGTTTCGGCAAAAACTTTACTAACTCGGTGCAAACCGAAGAAAACCTAAAAATTGAGCTTGAGGATGACAGCCATTTTACTGTCAGCCTAGATAGAACCATTGATAATGCTCGTTATGGGTTCTTTTATTCAGCAACCGAACTTGATATGAAAGACCAAACCAACAAGCAAGTCGAGATGCAATACCTGCTATTTCAAAGTGCCGTAGAAGTGCCATTAGCTGACCGTATAGTTGGTTTTGTGGGTGCCCAAATTGGCGCAAACCACGTCAGCACTGACTTTGCCGACTCTGATACGTTTTTTACCTCTGGCCTATATGCTGGCGCAGATTATTTATTTACTGAACAAGCTCGGGTTTATGTTGAAACTCGCTGGCTGGCAACTATTGTAAATAATGCAAGTAACGTATCGTGCACATTGCCAACATCAGAAGACGACCAATGTCTATGGCACTTTGATGGTGATGTGTTAAACCAATTTCAGACAAACATCGGTTTTAGTTACCGCTTTTAAGGAAGACCCCATGCCGCACATTGTTATAGAACACTCAGAAGACTTGCCAATTCTGCCACAAGTGTTAGTTGAAAAAGTTCACCAAGCCGTTTTTGACTCAGGCTTATTTGAGCTTTCGACCATAAAGACTCGTGCAATTGCTTATCAGCATTACGAATTAGGTGAAGGCAAAGATGGCTTTATTCACATCGGCGCATCAATCATGGCAGGCAGAACTATAGAGCAAAAGCAAATGCTCAGTGAGCAATTACTAAGTTGCTTAAGAACATACTGCCGCCGCTCGTATAGCTTAAGCGTTAATATTTACGATATGGATGCTGACATCTACCGTAAGTGTTAACTACTTTGGTAAATAGGCTGCGGGTAAACGCTTGATTTCTATCTCAGGCGATAAGTACGCTGTATAAACCAGCCAACGCTCATTGGGTATGTAGGTCAAGCCCGATGAGCGACTATAAGCTCGCTCCGGTAAAGCAATTAAATCATGATGCTGCTTACTTGCTAAGTCATAGTAGCTAATACGGTAATCACCTAAGCGTTCTTTATAATAATAAATACGCCCCTCATGATACGCGTTCTTTGCCACCAGCAACCATGCATAACTGCGCGCCAACTTAACATCGTTCACCAGCATTTCTTCAACACCCGTATCATGATGTTTTATCCAAATAGCATGGCGCGAGTTGGTAAATAAAATATCGCCCGATTGTGTTTCAACGCCATACTGCGCCGGCACTTCAACAGCTTTACCTAGGCTTTTACCTGTTAAGTCATAACGATATAAGTAGTCACCATCAGAGACTAAAATATGCTGGCTATCAGCGCTAAACTTGGGTTTAATTACATGACTAAATGGCAGTTTGATTTGCTGACTTTGCTCTACTTTGAAATCATAAATATATAAGCGGGTACTGCCATTGTCATACAATGAAAACAAAATATAGCGTCCATCGGCTGACCAGGTTGGATCACGAACTTCCCCCGTGTTATGTGCAAAGTCAGTAAGCTGCTTTCGCGAGCTGCTATCAGGGTTAACAATCCAAAGCTGTGAACTGCCAGATTCATTGGAAACATACAGTAGTTTATTTTGCTGCTGATTATATTCAGGGAATAGCGAGCTAAAATTGGTCGACAACATAGAAAACGGCGAGTTGGCCACTTGTTCGTCTATTTTCAGACGCGTGATCACCTTATCTAAATCCCACTGATGGTAATAAACACTACCATCACTACTGTAATTAGGTGAACTCATGCCCGCAATTTGCGTGTTGATTAGGGTTTGATTCTTAATGTCAAAGAAGTAGCCATAACGTTTACCGCCCTCAACTGCACTAAACGCCAATTGCTCTTTAGACGGATGCCAATCTACACCATGAATATCAACAAAATCATGAGTTAGCCGTTGGCTTTGCCCTGTTTTTACATCTATTAAAAACAGTGCTTTTTGGTTGTTTTTAACATTACGCGTAACCACAACTCGCTGTGCATCTGGTGAAAACGACACAGACTCATACACAGTTTCGCAGTCATCATTACAAGGAATAACTGTTTCTTTTCTATGTTTTGCCTGTAAATCGAGCAGTTTGATACGAGTGACATAATCACCTGTCTTGCTCGTATGATCAGCAATGTAGGCCAAGGTTTTACCATCACTACTGATATCAAGATCAGGCGCATAGTTATTACTGCACTCCCCTAGCACGACACTGGTGGCATTTACCAAAGAGAGTTTTACAATTTCACAAACATCAGAGGCCATACGGTAATAATATAATGTGTTTGCATCTGGGCTAAACACAGAGCGCCCTTCTGTAAAAGGTGAGTCCGTTAATTGCTTTGCTGGGTGCTCAGGAAAATGTAAATCACGTAAATATAGGTTATTTGGTTTACCAAGCTGTCGCCATGAATACACCAAATAGTGCTGATCATCACGGCAAGATCATTATAAATTGAACTTATAGAGCAAGTAGTGATCAGATCAAGGCATAATAATTACTTGGTCGCATAAATATGAGCACTACTTTTCTGAAACATTTTAATTCAATTACAGATCCTC